>JAJYPT010000138.1 GCA_021795135.1 Actinomycetes bacterium | reverse complement strand
CAATAAGTACAACATATTGTCTTCCATTTGGCCACATGAACTCGTTCATGTGTTTTTGCTACTTCTTCTGCAACTTCTAAAAGATGAACCCTTGCTTGCAAAAGAGGTATAATAGAAATCATCGATCTAAATTATAGTCTAAATTAATTTATCTATTAATATTTGTCCAATTCCTCTGACAAGTTCTAACTCTAAACTACCAGGATAAGGAAAATATCTTATTCTTCTGTATCATCTTGAGAATTAGAAATAACTTCATACATTTTTTGAATCACACCTGTTAGGGATCCAAGTTTTCCAGAGATGCGATTTTTAGGAATCAAACTTCCTATGTCAACTTCAATATTGGAGTGTTTGAATATTTTGGTATTTTCTTGTGATGATAAAGGTGTCTTCCAATAAGTTCTAGTGGAGGTAACTTTAGCCATTTCTTTATGAAGTGGCCATCCAAAAGAGTCAACTTTAGATACAGCCAAAGTGTCGGATTCACCCGAGGAATCACTTGATCGAAAAATTTGAATATAGCTGACAAAGTCATTGTAATTGACTCCAAAAGTCTGAAAATAAACCTCTAGATCTGTCTCTGCTACTTTGGCCAAACTATGAGCTAGTGCTACTTGATGCTTACAAGTTCCATAATCCCAACAATCACAACCGCCTTCTAAAGCATCACTAATTCCAATAAGAAGCTGTCCTTGTTCGTCGCGAACTTGTTCTAATTCTGGAGCAAGTTTATTTTCACAAAATTGTAGATAAAACGAAGAGTTTTGCGCAATCTGTATGGCTAGTTCTTTCCACTGTCTTTCTTGTAATTTGGGAAAATATAATTCAGTAGTGTAAGAACCTCCATGGGATCCCCTTACTTTTGATCTAATTGTGGATTCTTCAAAAATAATGCGTTTATTTACTTTGTTTTTTCTATAAAGAGATCTTCCAGCAGCAGCTGTAGTAGGGCCGCTAAGGTATTCAATTTCTTCTAAAAATTGCCTTACCCACCATTTGCGCTTTGAGTGCAGTTTTGATTTGGGATGAGAATATTCTAAAGGATTTGTCATAAAAGCTTTCTTGTAACTATTTGTCTATCAAAAACCCAAAGATAAAGATATTGCTTATCTGTCAGCTTATATTTGAAGCATCTAAGAGGCGTCACTTAGAGATAAAACATCAAGTACTTCATTGTTAGACATCTCTGTAATCCAGACTTCTCCCCCACTTACAAGGCGTTGGGAAAGTTCTTTTTTAGCTTCAATTACAGCATCAATTTTTTCTTCCAAAGTTTTTTCAGAAATTAGTTTTCGTACGATAACATCTTTTCTTTGCCCTATTCTAAATGCTCTATCAGAAGCTTGAGCCTCTACTGCTGAATTCCACCAACGATCGAAATGTACAACATGGTTAGCTGCAGTTAGATTCAGTCCTGCTCCTCCTGCTTTGGTAGATAGTAAAAATATAGAAGGTCCATCATGGAGCTGAAATTCTGCTACCATTTGATCTCTTTGGGATAGGGAAACATTTCCTTTTAGAAATGGAATTCTTTGGTGAAATCTTTGTTGAAGATAAGACTGTAAATCATAGCCAAAATTAGTAAATTGGGTAAAGACAATGACTTTTTCTCCTACTTCTAACACCTCTGATAAAATTTCTTCTAATCTTTCCAACTTGCCAGATCTGCCTGCTAGTGGAGAAGAATCTTTTAACAAAGCTGCTGGATGATTACAAAGTTGTTTCAATTTAGTAATTGCACCCAGTATTGCCCCACGTCTAGCCATCGAACTTAGATCTTCTAATTTATTTTCCAATTCAGCAAGCACTTGTTGATAAAGATATGTTTGTTCATCACTCAAGCTGCAATATTCTTTTATTTCAATTTTTTCTGGCAAATCAGAAATAATAGATTTATCAGTTTTCATCCTGCGTAAAATAAATGGCGCTACCCCACTTGCTAGGGACTGGGCTACATCTTCATCGCCATAGCGTTCAATTGGAAGACCAAATTTAGTTCTAAAGCTGGTTCTAGTTCCTAATAAACCTGGATTTATAAAATTCATAATTGACCACAACTCGCTGGTATTGTTCTCTACCGGAGTACCAGTTAGGGCTAATTTTGAATAAGCGCTAAGACTAAAAGCAGCTCTTGCTGCATTAGTACCAGGATTTTTTATATTTTGAGCCTCATCTAAGACCACCCTAGCCCAAGAAATTGAAGACAAAGCAGCAACATCTCTAGATAAAACTGAATAGCTAGTAATAACAACATCGCTTTGGGTTATTCGTTTAGCAAATTCAATACCTTCTAAGCGATTTGGACCATAGTGTACATATACCTTCAGCTCAGGATAAAACCGATTAATTTCATGTTTCCAGTTATTTACAACCGACACTGGAGCCACTACTAAAGTTGTTGAAGTTGGTTTGAGTTCTTCTTTTTGCCCAAGAGATAAATCTTGTTCTTTATGTTGATCTTTTCTAAGGTGAGATTTTTTACCTAAGGTATGATCATGGGCAATAAGGGCAATGATTTGAGCAGTTTTACCAAGACCCATATCATCTGCTAAACAAGCACCTAGGCCAATTCTTTCCAAAGACAAAAGCCACTGTACGCCACGGCGTTGATAATCTCGTAAGGGGTGTAAGAATCCAACTGGTTCAACAAATTCTTTAGTAGCATCAGATTTTGTAGATTCCAAAGACTTTATCAATGCCAAAGGTTCTAGCCCTTGTACCTCAACCAAAGACTGTGAGTTTAGATCTTGCATTGATTCGCCCAATAAGGAACCTAAACTACGTTGTTTGTTTTTGGTTTTGCTTTGATAAATATCAAGAGCTGCTTCTATCTCTTGGTGATCTAGAAACAACCATTCGTTATCTATTTTTACTAAGGGATTTTTTTCCTTTAATAACTGTTTCAACTCAGCTATAGAAACTTGTCGATCCCCTATAAATACTTCGGCTTTAAAATCAAAAATTGCACCTAGACCCAGCATAGATTTAGCAGCCGAAGGGGTAGAAATAAATTTAACTCTAGGCTTGAGCTGGTCTTTGAGACTGTGCGGTATAGACAGCTTTACTGCTTCTTGTTTTGCAAGAACTGGTGCAGTTGTTTTTAAAAAGTTAATTACTTCAGAAATATCTAACTCAAATCCCAATGGCTTTGATTGCGTTAAAGATTTAGATATCTCAGGAGAAAATTCTGAAGCAGCTCTAAGTTTGCGAAGTAACAATAACTTTGCTTGTGCAGGCTCTATTCCAAATTCATCACTATTTACTTTGTCATTCCATAAGTCGGAGGAGGAAATAAAATAATCTTCTACCTCAGATGACTGAAGTCCATATTCTACAAACCAGACTTCTAAATCTTTTTGTGAATTTTGTTGCACAACTGGGTTAGAAAATTTTTGTTCTTTGGATAGTTCATTTGAATCTGGAGGAATGAGTCTAAGTGAAAGATGGGCTGGTTCAAGGTGTCTTAGGGTTCTTTCTTGCCAACTTAGAACGATTTCTTCAAGCCTTGATTTAGAAAAGTTATAATGACTCTGAGCATCATTTTGCCAAAGACTAAGACAAAACAAATCTGAAGGCTTTAGGTCACTATCTTCGAAATCAATATCTTTAAAAAGCTCATAGCGATGTTCGCCCAATATTTCTCTTATGGTTGAATCAACATAAGAATTTGTCATATTTTGCAAAGTTGCCAATGGGGTTGGACTTTGGGAATTGCGCTGAGTGAGAGATATATAGCTATATAATTCAGCTGGCATATCTTGAGCTAATAGATTTGCTCGGTCTTGATCAATGCGATCCAGCATGGTTTTCCAACTTATAATTGAACCAAAATTAGCCTCAGTATTGGAATCAATACTTGGAATAAATCTGCCTCGTTCGATAAACGATCTAATAAAGCCCAGCACATTTTTTACAAAAATCAAAGATGAAGACAAAACAAGGTCAAAACTAAATTTGTCTTCTTCAAATAAGTCTTTTTCTAATGCAGATAAATTTACAAGCTCACCTTGTTCAACTATGGCATATATAATTTCAGAGATCTGAGAAATGGTTGTAGTGCTGGGAAGGATCAATACTGGTATAGCAAATACTTCAATCCCAGATTTTTTCTTTTGCCCTAAATCTAATTCAATCCAATTGAGAGGATTAGGTTTTGGAATCCCTGGAGATACAACAGGAAGACGTAAATTAAACCATCCTAAGGTTGGTTCTGATTTAAGATTTTGTATTTTATCAATTGAATCTTTAAAAGACCCTAACGACTGTAGATCTCCAACAAATGGGTGAACAGAAACTTTTAGTTTTCCAATTTGGGATACTTTGGAATCTTTGTCATAGTCTTTGGCTGAAGTTGCCTCCAGCCAAAGACCCAAACCCATCCCTTGGATCCAAGAGGCATTAACTACATAACTTTGGGTCACTCATACTTCCAGTCCTACAAATATTCATTTAAATATTGCCATAACTAAATCGATTTTTATTAGTTCAACTTACTTAGTATAAAGCGATCTTATCTATTGCTTTCTAGAGATTATACAAGAAATCTATTTCCAGTAATTTTCAAACAATTGTAATAGCAATGAGACTTAGAAACTAACTAAAACAATTATACAAAATAACTTGAGCTAAAACATTTAGTAAATAACTTTGAAAACTCTAAAAGCAAATATTGCCTCATAAGACCTTATGAGGCAATATTTTTTAAAAAACATTAAAACTAATCCGAGCCTTATAGCTAAGACTTGAACTTCTTTTTGACTTTATAGCTAATTACTAACTCCTAAAAACCAACAAATCCAGATAAAAAATTTAAGCAAAAGACCTAACCATAAGTTGGAATGTTGATTGGAATTGATCTTGGTTGATCCTGCTAGCTTTGTCTATAAAGTATTTAATCTAAAAGCAATTCTCATTGTTGTCTTTTTCTAAATTAGAAA
>JAJYPT010000137.1 GCA_021795135.1 Actinomycetes bacterium | reverse complement strand
CGTGAGCATGAAAACTATTTTCGTGACTTGAGTGATCCATCTAATGCCTTATGGTCTTACGATATGAACTATCGTATTTGCTTCAGAATAATTTTAACAGTTTTACGATAAGCAATAAATTATAAACCTCTTCAAATATTGCTTGTACTAAACCAATAAAAATAGTATCAAATTATTCTTCATGTTTTTCTTTTAAGAATCTAGCTGAAGGATTTGAAATCATAAATAGAAAATAAATCCTTGATTTTCTCTAATTGTTATTTTTTATAACAAGAATAAGAAAGAAGTTTACCTAGACAGTAAAAGATATCATCTTTTACAACAATTCCAGTTCTACCAAAAAGACAAGAGGCCACTGAAACTAGGGCTGGATAGACACTGGAAGGAAGTTAGTGTAGGTGTATTGAAATTTATTCTTCAAAATAAAGACAATAATTGATTCTTTTGATAGTTTCAATGTATTTTTACTAGTACCGACTTTAGAATAGTGGTTTGCTTTATCAATATAGCTTATTTGTTTTTAGTAACTTTTTGATCTCATTGCCTCGAAGATCTTAGACCTCTTCCAGTTAAAGAAACATTTATTACATAAATCGTTTTATACCAACAAACTATTCATGTTGCTTTTGATTTTGAGAAAAATAAATACTAGGATCAAGCCTTATCTTTGAATTGAATGAAGTAAATCGCTATACTCAAGCAAGTTTACAAACAATCGTGGTTATACTAAGCCGTTAGGAAATCTAAATTTTTAACGGGTTGGATCAACTCGAACAGGAAAGCCGATTGCTAACAAAACAATCAAGCAATTCTTCACCAAATCTAAAATATTTACCACGACTTCGCTATAGCTTGTTGTTAAAAAATTTTCTTATAGTTCTTCTAGCTCTTTTCCTTACTAGTTGTACAACTTCTGCCAAAGCAAATAAATCCATTCCTCCTAAGCAAGGAGTAAGTAAAACTTCTATACCAACTACTATCAACAAGACCACGCCATCTTTAGTTTGTTCAAATGCTAGTGTCATCAATACTTGGAGCTTACGACGCCGAGCTGCTCAACTAGTTATTGTCCCAGTAGAAGAAACTAATGTATTGACAGTTTCACCTTCTGTTAAAAATGGAGTCGGAGGAGTTATCTTATTTGGCAACTATGCACCCCCAAACCTTAGCAATGGACTCAAGTTACTCAAAAGCCAATCCCTAGGTCATATTACCCCTCTTGTCATGACCGATGAAGAAGGCGGAGGAGTACAAAGAATGGCTAATTTAGTAGGAAACCTACCATGGGCAAGAACAATGGCAAGAACTATGTCCCCCACAGCGGTTACATCTTTGGCTACCCGCATAGGTCATAATATGGCTCTAAATGGCATTACAATGGATCTAGCTCCTGATCTTGATCTAGCCTCGGGCCCAGGTCCTGATGCTACTCATACAGATGGCCCCCGCTCGTTTAGTCCTAATCCCACTGTTGCAACAACTTATGGATTAGCCTTTGCTAAAGGTCTTTCAGATGCTGGAATCATACCAGTAGTTAAACATTTCCCAGGAGAAGGCTCCGCTACAGCCAATACCGATGTGGGTCCTGCAAGTACCCCACCATTAGCAGTTTTACAAGCTCATGATCTTTTACCTTTTGAAGCAGCAATAAAACAAGGACTACCAGCTCTAATGGTGGGAAATGCAACAGTTCCAGGATTGAGCAATAACCCAGCAAGTATGTCTAGTGCAACCATACAAGGTCTTTTGCGCAACCGTCTTGGATTTCATGGCTTGGTAATGACCGATTCTCTTTCTGCTGGTGCCATTGCCGATAGAAATATAAGTGTTCCTGCTGCTTCAGTTAGGTCAATAAAAGCTGGAGCAGACATGATAATGTTTAACGCCTTGCATCCCAATGCTTTATCACAAGCTGTCATTCAACAAATTGTACAAGCAACACAACAAGGAACCTTGCCACTAAATAGGCTCAATAGCGCTGTTGGACACGTACTTCAAGCTAAAAAAATATCGCTTTGTAAACCTTGATTTATAAATAGAACTAACTACAACAAAGTTAGTTTTTGAATTGATATTGGGCTTAGATATAAACCTTGATTCCCTTTAGAAAAGCTTTTTAATTCCAAAGAGCCAAAAACAAATATTACCTCTACCTCCCATATAAGTATAAGGACCACTAGAGAGATCTCAATTTGTACAAGATTCTTACACAACCACTATTATCTCTAGATATCCTAAGCCAACATCTACTTTTTTATGAATAGTTTCCATATGCTACAATTGCAGCATATGGAAACTATAGGTATTAGAGAGCTACAACAGCATGCATCAGCAGCTCTACGTCGGGTGGCACGTGGGGAGACAATAGGAGTTACCGAACGAGGACGTTTAGTAGCAATCCTAAGTGCACCTTCAAATGCTACTGGTTCTGCTGCATTAGTTGCATCTGGACGAGTTCAACCTGCTCGACGCCTACCTTCTGACCTACCCGATCCTGTTTCTGCGACCGAAACGACAGCTGAAATCTTAGATGAGCTGCGAAGTGAGCGCTTGAGTTAAATGGTTTGGTATCTAGATACCTCAGCGTTTCTCAAACTCATAACGCTTGAGGAAGAATCACAAGCTATGAGGTTGTGGTTTAGATCCCATAGTCCAATTTGGTCGTCCCACCTACTCCATACTGAAGCTCTAAGGGCTGGGATGCGACTTGGAATTAGCAACGACAGTATCGAAGATGTCTTAGATGCCGTTTCATTGATCCTACCAAGTTCCACAACATTCTTGGTCGCTGGCCAATTGTCATCATCTACACTTCGATCACTAGATGCGCTACATTTAGCTACTGCTATGGAAATAGGAAGTGACCTTGAAGGAATGATCACCTATGATGACCGACTTATAGAAGCAGCACGTAGCACCTCTATCAAGGTATACTCCCCTACCAATAAGAAATAAAATTGTAGTTATATCTAAAAAGAACTCAAAGCCAAACAGCAGATCATACAACAGTTCTCATTCTTGTGTTCCAATCACCTAGAACCCCCTCTAGAACTTCCATGGCTATTTTATACTCGCCTATAGATAATTTAGTCGTGGGGCAATCACTTAGATGAAGCGATAGCATCTGCTCTAAGTGATTTTAACTCTTCCAACAGCTGGGGAGTGGATGCAACTATCAAACTACGTGATTGTTCGAATGAAGTTATTACCAATTCGCGATCTTGTGCGTCACAAAATACCCCTCCTGCTTCTTGGCATACCAGCAACGCTCCCATGTAATCCCAGGGATGAATAGCATCATCTTTAGCATCAAAATAAGCATCTACACAACCTTGGGCAACAGCACAGATATCCAAAGCAGCAGCACCTAAAGATCTATATTGTTGCCATCCTAGATGTTTTGGAGGATACCCAGAAGTAGCAACTATGGAACTAGCCATAGACTTAGAACCTGATGGAGAAATTTTTTCTCCATTTCGAGTGGCACCTTTGGAACGAAGTGCTTCAAAACGATCTCCAGATGCCAAATTCAAAACTACTGATGCCACCATACCTTGGTCATCTACAGCACACAAACTACTTGCATACCATGGAATACCCCTAGAGGCATTTGTTGAACCATCTACAGGATCTACAACGACAATTATTTGTCTATCTGGGAAATGAAGACCACTTTCTTCACTTAGAATTCCCAAGCCTTCTTCGCTCAAAATGTCGACGATAACAGAATCTGCAACTAAATCACAATTGTATTGTGATGCCTTATCAGTTCCTGCAAGCCCCCAATTGGTCAAGTCCTCTAAAGACTGGGCAACTGCATCTGCTGTTTGGTTTAAAATTTCTAAAATCTCATAATTTTTGATATAAACATTGTAGCGTATTAGCTTAACTGGGCTACAAAAACCTATAAAGGTATTAGTGTTGATATTGTGGCAGCTATAGATGTACCGGGATATGTAACAGAACTAAAAGATCATGCATCTGAACATGGATTTCACATCCATGATGAAAGGCATTTTGTAGAGACCTACTCTTTACGTCAAGCATGGGAAATAGACCTCCATCCAGCAAAGGCTTGTGGAGGACCTTTGGATTTACATTTTTCTCTTGAAATAGATCCTAGAGTGTTGCTAGCTTTCGAAGATCTTGCTCAAGATTTTGAACAAGATCTGCCTGATGAACACTACTTCACCTTGACTTTAACTTGGGATCTTCCCCCTTTGGCTTCTCCGCCAAATTTACTAACACTAGCTATTGATTTAGCAGGAGTTGGAGAAATAGAGCTTCCATTGGAAGTATCAGCTACAGATTCTTTTGCCTCCCCTACAGATGCTGCTGAAAGAAAAATCTCAATTGTAGCTCATAAAAATATTTCTTTACTAAAAATAGTCGATGGAGAAGATACTTTGTGCGAAGTCTTCGACAGATGTCTTTCAGTGAGTGATTTTTTACTAGAAGCAATAACAAGATGGCTTTGATTTGAAAATTTTGAACAAGATCTTCAAGATCAAAGCTTACCAAAATGGGGTCGGGGTGGAAAGCCCATGACTTTAGTTCTGCGTTGTAGAACCCCGCTCGGGCCTAGGTTAGAGGAAATGTCTTACCGATGGTCTAGAATTATAATTATGGAATATCGATCTTCCAACAAGACGGTCTGCTCTGCAAAGTACCACATTATCTGGTGTCTGAAATATCGTGCTCGAGTGTTGGCTGGTGCGGTTGAGGCACGTCTGAAGGAGATCATTGTTGGTGTAGTGTTCGAAGTAGACGGCCAGGGGAATCGAAGTTGAAGTTATGCCGACCATATACACCCACTCGTCGAAGTCCCACCTGTATGAATAGCCCCGGGTTTTATGGAGACTTTTATCCTTGGGAACCAATCGGTTCACAAGCTTGTTTCTTAGCATAATAGATTGCTTCATATTCCACTGGAGGAATCATCCCTAATTTTGAATGAATCC
>JAJYPT010000136.1 GCA_021795135.1 Actinomycetes bacterium | reverse complement strand
GATCTGTTGTTATAGAATTAGCTATACTTTGTGATTTCAACCAACTAATGCAGAGTAATTTTTTTTGCTTCTGTAGAAAGAATTCTAAAGACTTGGTTAATTTAAAATTATTTAAATAAGTATAGTTCTATGAAAAAATATTCATTTTTTAATCATCTATGGGAAAAAATTAGAGGTTTAAAAATTAAAACTGGTTATGCACAATATTTAATCTGACTTAGAGAAGTTATCGTATAAAACAGGAAAATATTACTGCTAGGCAATCCAAATATAGTTAAAAATAGTATTTAATTATTTATCATTACAAGTAAAGGCAGCTATTAAATATAATTAATTTTTATAATTAGCTTTAATTTATGTAAATACTTCAAATAATATAGTTATTACTAATAGTACTTTAGTTTTCTTAATATGGCTTGAGGTAGAGGTTTATCCATATAATAATTTTATAGTTTCTATATGTCAATTTTTTATTCAATTACATTTGCAAAAAATAACTAAATATAAAAAAATATTAACTAAAGTATAAGAGAAAATAAAAATATTTATAAGTTTCACATTTATAAATACCTTCTCTATTCACCCACAATAAAAATTATCGTAAATTTATTAATTTAAGATTTATTTTAATTACGACAAGGGAAAGATTTTATCTGTAAAATTCGATTTTTTCCAAACTTTCTATTTTTTTAATATCTTTTTAATATGGTTTAATTTTCAAGAATTTAATTACTAGATTTTCTACTTCAAAGGACGTTATGCAAACAACAAAAGATAATTTAAGCTCTGAAGGTCTAAAACGCAGCCTATCCAATCGCCAAGTCCAGATGTTGGCAATTGGAGGAGTTATAGGAGTAGGACTTTTTTATGGAGCGGGTTTATCAGTTAAAATTGCAGGCCCTGGGGTAATTATTGATTTTATTATTTGTGGTTTGTTAGTTGCAATAGTGATGAGATCTTTAGCAGAAATGACAATGGAAAATCCTATCTCAGGCTCGTTTAGCACTTATGCAACTAAAGTTTTAGGTCCTAGAATTGGTTTTGTAACTGCTGGTATGTGGTGGTTTTATTGGGTTACTACTGCAATGTCGGAATTGGCAGCTATTGGGAAGCTTGTTCAATTTTGGTTCCCACAGTTTCAACCTTGGATACCTGCAGCAATAGCTTTAGCGTTTTTTACTTTTTCGAATCTTTTAACTGTAAAGGTATTTGGAGAAATTGAATATTGGTTTGCTTTTTTGAAAGTCTTAGCTATTGCAATTTTTATGATTTTTGGAATATTGATTGTTACCACTGGGATTTTCAACCATGGAAATATTGTAGGTCTTTCTAATCTATGGACTCACGGAGGTTTTTTACCCAATGGAATCTTAGGTTTAGCTATGGCTATTTCTTTAGTGGTTCAAGCTTATTCTGGTATAGAAACTTTAGCTGTAGAATCAGGAGAGACATCTAATCCTGCTCGTAATGTCAAAAAAGCTTTCAGTACTGTAACTTTTCGTATTGGAGTGCTTTATGTCGGTTCTACTTTTATTATGTTAGCTGCTTTTCCTTGGAACTTTTTGACTCATCACAGTGGAAGTCCCTATGTATTGCTTTTTAGTAAAATAGGAATTCCTATTGCAGCTGGAGTGGTGAATTTAATTATAATTTTCTCAGGATTATCTTCTTGTAATACTGGTTTATATGGGGGAAGCCGAATGCTTTTTGGACGCTCTCAAGGAACTAGAATGCAAAGTTTTATTGGATCTTTAAACACGAGAAAAATCCCCTATATAGCTGTATGGATAACAGCTGGAGCTATTGCAATTGGCATAATAATAACTTATTTAGCTCCCAATAGAGTATATGTGTGGATAACAAGTGCTTCTGCATTTGCCGATCTTTGGGTATGGGCAATTATATTGATTAGTGAATTAGTATTCCGTAAGAATTCTAATGCTCAGGGTCAAAAACTAAAGTCCCCTGTTCCTTTATGGCCTGCTACTCCAATTTTAGGTTTAGTACTTGTGCTGGGAGCTTTTACAGCAATTGTAGTTTCCCCTTTGACTAGGGTTTCTGTATTTTCTGGGATTATATGGTTGGCAATACTGTGGATTTACCAACTAATTTTTGCTCGCAAGAATCTTGGTAGTTCAAACTAAAATACTTTTGTTCACCATATTGTTAAATACTCAAATGTTGCCAATCAACCCAAAATATTGACATACAATAATCCCTTTTAGCTATTGGTTCTTTTTTCCCTACATTCCAATAAAAATTAGGACTCATAGTTGTATTCCAAAATAGACCAGTAGCCAAAATAGCTTTTTTGATTCAATGAATAGAAGAGGTTATAAGATTGTTTTTGGCAACAGGTTTTGTGAACAAAGTAGCTAAAAAAGACAAAACAGTAGGGATAATAATACCTACTGTACCGGCTAGAATAAATCCGCCTTGAGATAAGAACAAACCAAATATTGGTCCTCCTAGTATGGCTCCTATATTGAATGTGAGCAACAACCATCCTGTTGTGGTCCCAACAATTGCATCATTTACAGAGTCTTGGCCCAATGCTGCAACTAGTGCTACATAGACACCCCTTCCTGCACCAAACAAAAAAGTAGCAATAAAAAGCAAGCTAATACTAATTCCACCATATATACCTATAGCCCCTAGCATTATTAGACCAGCAGCTATAATTACAGATATTTTTCGCCCCTTGCGATCTGCTAAATAACCAAGAGGAAAAGCCATCAATAGACCACTAAGTCCTTGCATAGAAGCAATAGATGCAGCTTTGGCTTTTGGCAGTGAAAGACCATGTATTAAATAATCCGAAAAATAAGTTTCCAATCCGAATAAGCCTATTCCAAACAAAAAGATAGACAAAGATAAAATAATTACATTGAGTTGAAAAACTCCTTTGAATCCGATTTTTACCTTAGGAGTAGTTTTATAAGATTTAGGAATAATTAACTGGAACAAAACCAGAGATATGACACTCATAACTGATGAGATAATAAATGGGATTTCAAAATGGGGAAGAAATGGAGTTATTATATATGGAGCAAAAAATAGTCCTCCGCCAAAAAAAACTGCAAAAAGAGAAACTGCTCTACCTCTGGTTTCAAAAAAGATATCACCCAATAGAGTCAATATAGCAGGCTGAAAAAGACCAATCCCTATTCCAACTAAGAGTCGGAAGGCAAATAGTTCAGTTAGATTTTGAACAAAACCAGTCAAAAGAGTAAAGATACTAAAAATGCCCACCGCTACCATTACTGTGTATTTGACTGATAATTTATCAAATAAACGCCCTCCAATAATACTAAACAAAGCAATACCAAGCGCATATCCTGTTGCAACAAATCCTAATAAAGCTGGATTGTGTTGGTGAATACTAGCTAGGACAAAAGGAGAACCAAAAGCAAAAAGACTAGTATCAAATCCTTCTAAAAAAGCAGGTATAGAAGCAATCAATACAATGGCAATAAAGTTTGCCTTACTGGAACGAGAAACAGATCTAACAGTTCTTACTGTAGGTTGTCTAGATTGGTCTTTATCTAATTTCATTACTCTTCCATTTCTATAGAAGTTGGAATAGCTTTTTGACTTAGGTCAAATTTTAATTTCCAATAGATTAGTTTTTATTATTGTCAAATTCTTGTTTTGCTTTGTTTACTAATTCAGGATCTTTGATTAGCGAACAAATAATTGTTCCAAGAGCTGAGGCTGCATCAATTGCAGCTTTGTCTCCACTTTGTGATCCAGCAGCTTTTTGAAATTGACGAGTGTGTAGATCTAATCCTTCTTCTAGACAAATATAAGGGTGTATAGCGGGCAGAACTCTAGTTACATTTCCCATATCAGTAGAGCCAGCATTTGCATTTGCTATTTTAATATCACCAGAAGGAGATGTTGGAGACCAATTCATTTTACGTCCAATTACCCCAAAAGCTTTTACGGCTATTTGAGATAGAATAAGATTAGATTTAATGGACTGATACAAAGGAGCAGCTTCTGATATTTGAACTGTTGTTCCAGTAGCTATTGCTGATCCTTGAGCACAATCACAAATAGCTCTATAGAGTCTTTTTTGTAAATAGTCATCATCAGGAGATCGAATAAGTATTTTAACTCGAGATCGTTCAGGTATTATATTTACTGCTTGTCCCCCATCGACAACCACAGCATGTACTCGAGAATCTGGCCGAAGCTGCTGACGCAAAAGACCTATAGCGACAAGCATCAAAGTAGCTGCATCTAAAGCATTTAGACCTTGTTCTGGCGCAGATGATGCATGAGAGGATTTTCCTAAAAATTCAACATCTAAAGCTATGCGAGATAGATTTGGCATCTCAATAACGTCGTATCCAAAAGGATGTACCATAACCATAGCGTCGATATCTTTTAGCTCTCCCCCATTGATAAGGTGGACTTTTCCTCCCCCTCCTTCTTCGCCAGGACTACCTAAAACTATTATTCGACCATTGACAACAGGTTGTTTCTCCAACCACTGCAGTGCTGCTATGGCCGCTCCTGCTCCAGAAGTTGCGATAATATTGTGCCCACAAGCATGTCCAATATCGGCCAAAGCATCATATTCACAAAAGATGCCTATTGTGGGACCTCCTTTGCCAAAACTACGTTCGGCTCGAAACGCCGTTTTCATTCCACAAATTCCAGATTTGATATCAAATCCCTTTTTAGCAAGGAGCTTTTCTAATGCAGATGCTGCTTGAAATTCTTCAAATTTAAGTTCAGGATTATTATAAATAGTGTGACTAAGTTCAATTAACTCTGGTGCAAGCTCAACAACTTGTTCTTTTATTTCGATGCCAATATTATCTATCCACCCCAAGTCCTGATGCTGTTGAGTTTGCATTTCAGTCCCCTATTTCGCAAGAGCCAACTTATACTTGACTACTAGATAGTTTTATTATTTCAAAGAGTTGTAAATTCTATATAACAATTCCATTTCAAAA
>JAJYPT010000135.1 GCA_021795135.1 Actinomycetes bacterium | reverse complement strand
ATAAAGATTTCTAAAATAGGTAAATGTTTTTACACCGGCTGGAGAATTGAAATCAACTGCTTTGCCTACAGAATCACTCCCTTTCAACATTGTGCCTCCGTTGCTCAAAAAAGCAGGTAAAATATGAGCAGATGAATCCTTCCAGCCCACAGGTATAACTCCTGGAGCCTTCAACTTTGCTGCATCTGAACTAAGTTGGTTCCAAGTTTGGGGAGGAGAAGCTATACCTGCTTTAGAAAACATGGACTGATTATAAAAAACTACGGACAATTTAGCATCAGCTTGTAGTCGATAATGATTTGTTCCTACTTGTCCATTCTTCCAAACCACTGGAAACATAGAAGAAGAAGATATATTAGAACTATTTTTCACAAAACCATTCCAAGACAACAAAGCATGGTCTTTTATATATTGTCCATCGTAATGGCTAATTTCTGCCAAAATAGGAGCATTGCCAGCAGCAACTGCTGCTAACAACTTTTTAGAAGCCTTAGTAACAGTTATATGAACCTGAATGTTTTTATGAGTTGAATTAAATTTATCAACCAAAGCTGTCATTTCTGCAGCGACTGGTCCACCGTTGTGAGACTCCCATAGACTAACATTGGTAACTTTTGTATTAGAAGATGTAGCTGATGTAGCTGAACTAGTTCCACAAGCAGCTAATAAAATGGCTGCTGTAGTGGTAGTGACTATAACTTTGCCTGCTTTTTTTGGGACAAATGAAGAGCGTAAAATAGTAGAAATCGAATTGAGGTTATTTATAATAGGCAACTTTGCCATATTTTCTCCTTGTTTTGGTTTTATTATTTTTTTCTTTAGAGGTTATTTAGGTGAGTGGTATTTATATTTGCGACTATCTTGTACTGCTTTTATCTATTGACTCCGCTATCTCTTCCTGATACTCCTTCTACTATGTGTCGTTGTAAAATAAAGAAAAGAACAACTATTGGAGCAACTGCAAGTAAAACTGCAGAAGTTAACTTGCGCCAGCTAGCTTGATAAGTTTGCATGTAGTGACTAAGAGCAACCTCAATTGGTTGTATTGAATGAGAACTTGTCATAATAAGAGGCCATTGGAATTGATTCCAAGAAGATATAAAGGTAAGGAGCGCCACAGTCAATACTGCTGGGCGAGCTAAAGGCAAAGCAATTCTTGTGATGTAGCGAAAATGACCAACTCCTTCGAGTCTGGCTGCTTCCCAATACTCTCTAGGTAAACTTTTGAAAAATTGCCTAAAAAGGAAAACTCCAAAAGTAGTTGCTGCAAACGGAATTATTTGAATTAGGTAAGTATTGAGTAGATGCAGCTTGAATGCAATAAAATATTGAGGTATCAATAGTGCTTGAGCAGGCAGCATCATAACCCCTACTATCAAGAAGAAAAATACATTTGAGCCTTTAAATTTGAGTTCGGATAAAGCATAACCAGCCATTGCTGAGGTAATAATTACCAACAAAACTGTGCTTATGGATATAAAAACTGTATTCAATACATAGTGACTCCAGTTAGTATGGGTAGCTACATATTCAAAAGGCCCTAAGTGGAAACTAGGAATAAAATTTGGTGGTATTGAATAGACACCGCTTTTGGTATTGAAAGCAGTTACAACAACCCAATACAGTGGAAAAGCAAATCCTATCGCTATAGCCATCACACTTATTTTGTGAATAAAAGCTTTTAGGGGAATTTTTTTCAATATAACCGCTCCTAGCGATAAAAAACTCTTCGGTCTGAAATTATTTTTTGAATAATGGTCAAGACCAGAATGATTAGAAAAAGAACAAGACTCATAGCAGCAGCTAGGCTGAAATGTTCATATATGAAAGCTGTTTGGTATACCAAAAGAGCATCAGTAGTTGTTGAAAAAGCAGGACCTCCGGCTCCTCCATGAGGACCACCAGTCATAGTATAAATTTGGGAAAAAGCTTGCCAAGTACTTACCGTAGATAGAACCACTACAAAAAACGTAGTAGGTGAAATCAGAGGCCATATAATACGTCTGAAAATTCGGTACTTTTTAGCTCCTTCTAATCGTGCAACTTCTATTAATTGAGCTGGAACGTTAGATAGACCTGCTAGAAAAATAATCACATATAACCCCAGAGAGTGCCACAAGCTATCTATCATCACAGCAGGCAAAGCCCAGTGTTGACTTTGCAACCATCCCAAGGCTGGCAGATGCAAAAATTTGAGCACAAAATTAGCTAAGCCAAAATTTGGATTAAATATCCAAACCCAAATAATTGAAGTAGCAACAATAGGGGTGACATGAGGAAGGAAAATAGCTCCTCTCCAAAATCCACCTTTTCTAGAGGTAAAACCTTCTTTCAACAAAAGAGCTATACCTAATGATAAAAAAACTGTAGCTGGGATCATTACCAGTGTGTAATAAGCAGAAGTAATTATCGAATGCCAAAACAAAGGTTGGTTAAATAAAACTTTAAAGTTGGCTAAGCCCACAAATTTAGTTTGAGAGGAGAATATATTCCAATGGAAAAAAGAAATATAAATCAAAAATAAAGCTGGGAAATAAAAAAATGCAAAAAATACTGCCAAAGCCGGTAGCATCAATCCATAAGCAACCAGACGTTCTTTTATTTTATTGAAAGAAGCCGGAAGAAATCTTTTGCGTTTTTTGACAATAACTTCTTCAAAAACCAAAGATTGGTCTTGTGAATCTATTACCTTTACAGAATCTAGTGAAGTCATATTTATATAAGCACTAACTCTTTAGTTGGTAAACGCTCAGAAGTTACCGAATCAAATATATGCAAAGCACCACTGGGTGCACTAAGGCGCACTTTTTGACCTCTATTGATTACTGCATCAGGATCTAAGCGAGCTACTAATAAGGGCTCTCCTTCGGATTCAAGGCGCCCGTGAAGCATAACGTGACTACCGAAATGCTCTACTACTTCTGCCTTACAAAAGATCTCAATTTCTTCTTCATTTGGTTCAGAAACTGAAAGATGTTCTGGCCTAATACCAAAAGTGGCTGTTTCTGAAGTAGATTCCAAAACACTTTCAAAAGACCGAGGAAGTCTCAAAGAATTGCCTGATGTAATACAATTTGTTTGTCTAGCCCATGGTAGGGTCCATAGGTTCATTCCGGGGGAACCAATAAAGCTGGCTACAAAAGTATCAACAGGATAGGAATAAATTTCATGTGGAGTTCCTATTTGATGAACACGACCTTTGTTCATCACAACGATTCGATCAGCCAAGGTCAAAGCTTCTCCTTGGTCGTGGGTAACATAGACAGTAGTGATAGCTAAACGAGAATGCAATTTAGCTAGTTCTGCTCTCATACGATCACGCAAATTGGCATCGAGATTAGAAAGTGGCTCATCCATTAGAAAAACTTTTGGTTGTCCAACTATGGCTCTTCCCAGAGCTACTCTTTGTCTTTGCCCACCAGAAAGCTCTTTTGGTTTATGTTTGAGCAATTGACTAAGCTCTAACAAAGCTGCTACTTTTTCAACCCTTTCTCTTACTTGGGATTTTGGAACTTTTCTAGAACGAAGCCCAAAAGAAAGGTTTTCATATACATTCATATGAGGATAAAGAGCATAAGTTTGGAAAACCATTCCTACATTTCTATCTTCAGCAGGTTGGTCATTGACCAAGTGGCCGTCATAAGACAATTCTCCACTACTCAATTTTTCCAAGCCCGCAATCATCCTCAAAGTGGTAGTCTTGCCGCATCCAGAAGGACCTAGTAAAGCAACAAACTCTCCGTCTTCAATTTTTAGATTTACCTCTTTTACAACAAGATCACTTCCATAGTATTTAGTAACGTTGTTTAGAGTGATTTGTGCCATTTTGCCTCTCTTTTGGCTTTGTTGTTGATAAGTAGTAAATAAAGAGAAAGATGATTTACATAAATAGCAATATGGTCAAAATAAGATATACATATTGCAAAGCTCATCTTTTGAAAATTTTTGTACCTTTGTAAACAAGACCTAATAATCACTAGTTTGAAAACTCACAACTGATCTAGTAATAAAATCAAAATCGGTCTTTTAGAAAAGCTCATAATGCAAACAATAGCTAAGCTAAGTAACAAGCTGGTTGTATCAAAACTAATTAGTAATGCATTTATGATTACCTTTTAGTTAACTTAAAATTTTGTTTTATACATATTAGACTTAAGCTATAAAAATAAGATTTTCTAAAAATACAAGATCGAACTAAGATCTAGTTCTTGTTCTGTCCAACTAGTCCAAAAGATTGCCCATTGGTAAAATGACTACTCTTGATTTTTTCAATTGCTAATCCTAGACAGATGCCTCTTCGATGCTTAGCCTTCTATATAGCTTTTGAAAACATTTAAAATTGAAATAGTTCTATTGGGACTTATGGCCCTAGCATGAGGAGATAACCATTCCTAAACTGGTTCTTAGGTTGCTTAAAGAAGTTCTAAATTATTAAAGAATTTCTAAGTTTCCGAGGAGGTGGTTCCTATGGTTTTCTGGTATGGCAATGGGTTTGGCTTTTGGCAAATGGCTCTTATGTGGATTATCATGATTGCTTTTTGGGCAATGATAGTTTGGGGTATTTATGCCATGGTCACAAGTACCGCTAACAAAGCTAAAAATGAAAGACCTAATGAAAATGGTAGTCTTGGAGCAACTGAGATATTAGATCAACGTTTTGCAAAAGGTGAAATTGATACTGAACAGTATCAACAAATGAAAAATTTAATTGCACATAAAACTCATGCTTTGGTTAATTCTAAAAATAATAATTAGCTAAAGCATATTCTTTATGAAGTGTTGAGATCATCCCTACTGCTAATAAAAACAGTCTCGATACCAAGACAATCCTTGATATCGACTATAGATCAACTAGCTCTATCCCCTCGTTTGTGAACTTGTGTCTGGTGCCTAATTCGGGAAGCGCTGAAGCGGTGACCGGTCTCCAACATGCCCGACATGACCGAACGGTGGGGTTCCCCAGATTCAGTA
>JAJYPT010000134.1 GCA_021795135.1 Actinomycetes bacterium | reverse complement strand
CTAGCTAATTTTAACTATAAATTATCTATTTGGGTTTTTCTTTTTGATTCTATTCCAAAGCCACATTAAAGGATCGTAATTGATATCTGCTATTCGTTCTTTTAATGGAATAATTGCATTATCAGTTATCCTAATTCCAACAGGACAAGATTCAGTACAACATTTAGTTATATTACAAAGACCTATACTTAGCTCTTGTTTCAACATTATCCGTCTGTCTTTTTTATCCAAAGGATGCATTTCCATTTCTGCGGCTCTTACAAAATTTCTAGGGCCTCCATATCTAGTTTTATTTTCAGGATGATCTCGAATCACGTGACATATATCTTGACATATAAAACATTCAATACATTTTCTAAATTCTTGAGAACGCTCTACGTCTTTTTGATATAAAACAAAAGGAGCATTCTCTGATGGAGTAAAAGGAGCTATTTTTGAAGCCATTTGATAATTAAATGAAACATCGCTAACTAAGTCTTTAATAAGTGGAAAACTGCGCAGAGGTTCGATAGTTATAGGAAAATTTTTCAAACTAGAGACCTTAGTCATACACATCAGTTTTGGAAGACCATTTATTTCAGCCGCACAAGACCCGCATTTACCTGCCTTGCAGTTCCATCGCACCGCTAAGTCGTTAGCTTGACTTGCTTGTAGTTCCAACACTACATCTAATACAACTTGACCTGGATGATAAGGTGCTTGATATTCTACAAATTCTTCTTTTTCTTGATCCCCCCGAAGAAGACGGATCGAAACAAAATGATCAAAATCAGAAGCCATTATCTAAGTCCTTAGCAGCTCTTGTAGTTGGGGTGGAGGCTGTTGTATTGCAACAGATCTACAAGATAAATCTTGCAGATCTTTTTTAACAACAAATCTAGTCTTTCCAAAATCTTCGTCTGGGATAGGAAAATCTATTCTAGTGTGGGCCCCTCGGCTTTCTTTTCTCTCCAAAGCTGCAATAGTGATCGCTTTGGCAACTAAAATCATAGAAGGCAGGTCTTGGGATAAATTCCATCCCGGGTTAAACTTAGTAGTTCCACTTACTTGTAATTGGGTAGCTTTTTGAGAAAGATCTTCTAAAACCTCTAGAGCTGTTCTAAGCTCTGGGTCGGTTCGAACAATCCCAACATTTGATTGCATACAAGACTGCAATTGTTTTTCTAATTCATAAGGATTATATCCGCTATGTCTCTTTAGAGGTGAGACAGATTCTGAAATCAAATCTTCAATTTTTGCCTGATTTAAACTTTGTCTATTTACATTAGAGGCAAAATCAAAAGCGGCTTGTCCGGCTCTTTTCCCAAACACAAGTAAATCACCTAAGGAATTTCCGCCTAATCTATTTGCTCCATGCATACCCCCAGCTACTTCTCCTACTGCAAAAAGTCCGCTTATAGAACTTGCTGTAGTTTCTGGATCGACGCGAAGTCCTCCCATTATATAATGACAAGTCGGACCAACTTCCATAGGATCTTTAGTTATATCGACATCGGCTAATTCTAAAAATTGGCGATACATTGAAGGAAGCTTACGCTTTATATATTCAGGATCTCTTCGAGTTGCTATATCTAGAAATACTCCTCCATGAGGAGAGCCTCTTCCTTGTTTGACCTCTGAATTTATTGCCTTGGCTACTTCATCTCGAGGTAATAAATCAGGTGTACGTCTAGCGGATTGTTTATCTACATACCAACGATCAGCTTCTTCTTCGCTATCTGCTGTTTCTTGTTCAAACATCTTTGGAATGTAGTTAAACATAAAACGTTGCCCTAAAGAATTTTTTAGAGCTCCACCATCTCCTCTGACACCTTCTGTTACCAATAGCCCTCTAACCGAAGGTGGCCATACCATACCAGTAGGATGGAACTGGATAAATTCCATATCTATAAGTTCAGCTCCTGCTTGTAGTGCTAGAGCATGACCATCTCCACTAGATTCCCAAGAATTAGAAGTTATTTCATAAAGCCGACCAATACCACCTGTAGCTAAAATAACTGCTCTGGCTGAAAAAACAATAAATTCTCCTGATGTTCTTTGATATCCCAAAGCACCACAAACTACCTCATTTTCAACTAATAAAGAAATAATTGAAAATTCCATAAAAACTTCTACATCTTTAGAGACAACTTTATTTTGCAATACCCGCATCATCTCTAGTCCGGTTCTATCTCCAACGTGGGCCAAACGAGCGAAACGGTGTCCCCCAAAATCTCTTTGAGAAATCAATCCTTTATCTGTTCTGTCGAATAAAGCTCCCCAAGCTTCTAGCTCATAGACCCGATCAGTTACTTCTTTGGCATGTATCAGAGCCATCTGCCAATTGTTTAGGAATTTTCCCCCTCGCATAGTGTCTCTAAAATGGACCTTCCATCCATCTTGGGGGTAAAGATTTCCCATAGAAGCAGCTATACCACCTTCTGCCATAACAGTATGTGCTTTGCCTAGTAAAGATTTGGTAACTACAAATACTTTGCCACCTTGATCTGCTGCTTCTATGGCTGCTCGCAGACCTGCCCCACCTGCTCCTATTACTAAAACATCACAATCAAATTGTTTGTATTGGGTCAATGAAAAACTATCCTTGGATCAGAAAATACGCCACTGGAGACCAAACGAATATATAAGTCACTAACTACTACCCATCCTAAGCTGACCCAAGCAAATTGCATATGATAAACATTGAGTTTAGAAAGATACTTCCAAGAAAAATAGCCAACCTTAGAAGAAGAAAATTTTTTGGTTCTCCCACCACAAAGATGGCGGCAAGAGTTACATGAAAGCATATATAACCAAATCAAAATTGAGTCTATGCTCAGTATGATACTTCCCAGCCCAATGCCAAAATAACCGTTAAAATCAAAAGAAGATATCGCATCCCAGCTAAGCACTACAGCAAAAGGAAGTGCTAGATAAAAGAAATAGCGATGTAAATTCTGTAAAACCAAAGGGAATTTAGTTTCTCCACTGTATTTAGAAGAAGAATCTCTAACCCCACAATTAGAAGGCAGCCTGAAAAAAGAACGGTAATAAGCTTTGCGGAAATAATAACAAGTTGCTCTAAATCCTAACGGAAAAGGCAATATTAAAAGCGCAGGAGACAATTTCCACCATGACCCTACAAGTGGAATACTTTGGTAAGAACAATTATCGCTCAAACAAGGAGAATACAAAGGAGACAAATACGGCTTATAGTAATAATGACTATTTTGCAAAGCAGCCCAAGTGGCATAGACAATAAATAAAATCAAACCTAAGCGAGCAATAAGAGGTTGTATCCACCAAGGATCTTGCCTCATTGTCTTTGGACGTAATTTTATCTTAGTCGAAGAAATAGCCATCTGAAATTTATCTTAGTCAAATAAATCTTATTTAAACCACATAGTGATGATTGATACTTTATTTTATAAAAAATTAATAGCTCAAGAAAGGTTCAATGCCTAAGTCTCAAAATCTACTCAATGACAATCTAATAGATTTTATCTCCAAACAACACATATTTTTTGTAGCAAGTGCTCCTTTGGATAAAGGGCATGTAAATGTTTCTCCAAAGGGCTTAGATACTTTTACAGTCATAAACTCCAATGAAGTAGCTTATTTAGATCTAACTGGCAGCGGGGTAGAAACTATTGCCCATGTAAAACAAAATGGGCGTCTTACTATTATGTTTTGTGCTTTTGAAGGAGAGCCTAAAATTCTTCGCTTATTTGGAAAAGCCCAAGTAATAATTCCCCAAGAGGCAGAATTTAATTCACTTATGTCTAATTTTCCTCCTCGGCTAGGAGCAAGGGCTATCATCAAATTACATATAGAAAAAATAAGAAGTTCTTGTGGCTTTGGTGTTCCTTTGATGACATACGAATCAGAACGTCCAGACCTCGACCGGTGGTCTTTGAAAAAGGGTCCCCAGGGTTTGGAAGAATATAGAAAAAATAAAAATGCTCAAAGCATAGATGGATTAGAAGGACTTAAATAAATGGAAGTGCTTTCGAGCCGCATATTACTTAGACCGCACAATTTTGAAATTTCTAGAATCTTTTATGCTGAAAAATTAGGGCTGGCAATATATAGAGAATTTGGACAAGGCCAAATTAGTGGAATTGTCTTTTTCCTTGGGAATGGGCTTTTAGAATTATCCGGACAAAGTGATCAAGCACCTAACAAGATAGATTTATGGCTCCAAGTACGAGATATTGACCAAATGCATCAACATCTTTTACAACAAGGAGTACAAATTACACAAAGCCCTAAATTAGAACCATGGGGATTAAAAGAAATGTGGATTAAAGATCCTGATGGAATCCGAATAGCTGTAGTAGAAATACCACAAGAACATCCCCTTCGAAGAAGAATTTAGTTCTGTTACAAAAGATCTACCAAAATGGGATCCAATAAAAAGCTCATTACTTTAGTTGTAGGTGGATGTAGACTTATGAGTAGATTTTGGCCTGAAAAGTCTCTAATATAGCAATTGTAATTACAATATATTGATTTTCAGCAAAAGGCTGTAAGGCGCAAGCTCTCACATTATCTAGCGTATTAAAATATCCTACTCGAGTTTTAGCTAGTGCGACTGAAACGTCGAATTCATAAATAGGGACACTAGGAAATGCCCAAGATGAGGACTCTCCATAGACCTTGCCCAGATAGGAACTGTTGTCAATTGACTGCTCTCATATCAGTTTCTAATAGTATCGCATGTTCATCAGGTTCTGCACATCCGATAGTGTTTGCTCTGCTATCTCAGCTGCGCGCCTGTTACCATCATTCAATATAGCCAGAACGGCAGCTGGATCATTAGCTAGTTCCAGTCGACGCTTCCTAATCGGGGCGAAATAATCGTTAACAGCGTCCGTTACCGCTGACTTGAGACCCCCCCCTTCCGCCGCCAGTACCAATCTTAGAAGCGAACTCGTGTGGAGTAATGTCAAGACATAGGCTACCTAGTAAGACGAGGTTTGAGACTTCTGGGCGTTGATCAGGATCATAAGTTACTACA
>JAJYPT010000133.1 GCA_021795135.1 Actinomycetes bacterium | reverse complement strand
TACTAAAGGATTCAAAAAATGAATCAGCTTGGATCATTTTTTGATTATCTGACAAAGAATTGTTTTTTATATCTTCTAAATCCTTGATTCTATCCACCTACTTAAATGTGTTATTCTTCATTGTTTTACCTAGATATTGTTTTACCTGGAGCTTTGAAATTAACAAATTAGTTGTGATACCAAGTAACATCAAAAGAAGAACCATTTGAGGCCAAAGAACTAGGGGCTGCCTTGAAAGAACCCGGACCCAAATACATCATCGCTTGGGCGTTACTCCAAGCGGCATCATTTATAGGACCAGTTATTCCACTGAGAGAGGTAGCTTGAGAATTTGTAAAACTAGTTGGAGTAAAATCTGCTAGAGGCAATGGACTGCGATTTGACAAAGGAGCTTCTACAATCCATTCTGCAGAATTGACTTTTGGCACAGAAGAGGTGGATTTAGTAATTTGATAGTGCCACCCTTGGGTTTGGTCAGCTAAAAATAATGTAAAAGACATACTTCCGTTATAGGTTATTTTGGCAAACATAACATCTCCAGGTTTAACTACTTTTCCCACAGGTGCTAAAGGACTTGGATACATCTCATACCAACTTGAATAAGAAGGTACTCCATTGTTGAGACAATTAGCTTGAGTTCCAATTTGTTCTAAAGAGTTGGAATTATTATAACCATCGAAACCTACCCAATAAGCAGAATAAGAATTAGAAGATGTACAAGTCAAGCTAGGTTGTATCCAACTCCCCTGTACTTGTTTGAAACTAGTACCATAATCTACATATCCGGCCCAATTTGTAACTGTAACTGTATTAGTAGGAGAAGTCGTAGGGGGACTCTTTGTTGGAGTAGTTGTAGAAGTAGGCGCCGATGTTGAAGTGGAAGTAGATGCAGGAGTCGAGGTGGAAGTAGGTGCAGTCGAGGTGGTAGTTGAAGTTGAAGTAGGTGCAGGGGTCGAGGTGGAAGTTGAGGTAGGCTCAGAGGTAGAAGTAGATGATTTTTTAGCTATAGATGTTGTTGTAGAAGCATCTGTAGTTGTAGAAGATGTAGAAGATGTGGTTTTAGGTGAAGTTGAGGTTGAGGTTGAAGAAACTGAATCTTTTTTAGTTGAAGAAGAAGGAGTTTTAGAAGTAGATTTACTAGCAGAAGACCTAGCAAGATTTGTACAACTAGCCAGCAACAAAGCAGAGACAGCAATAACTGCTGCAACACTACTTTTGTAATTAGACATGAGATAAATCCTCTAGGTAATATAAAACAAATACTGGCTTGCTACATAAGATATTTTTCCCAAATATTGGTTTAAAAAAACTTATCCCTCCAGCTAGAGCCAAAAGGATATCTAATTCTATCTTTATTAAAAACTCCAAAGGTGCTAATAAGGACAAACCTAGACCAATTAGAAAAAGTTTTATTCTCGGTTTAAAAACTACCCTAGTTAGGGGTTGAGATTTTATAATTATGCCTAGTTTTTCTAGCACCAAACCCCTAATCTTTTTTGACACAAAGCTATCTTTTAATACTTCGGTAAAAGTTAGAAATATCTTTATTCAATTCTTAAATATTTATCTCAATAATTTTTTCTAACCCTACCCCTATACTAGCTAAATAAGTCTTGGCTGTCTTGACACCAAAGGATACAGAACTAAAAAAAATATCTATTCAACATGAATAGATATTTTTTAAAATATTTATACTTTTTAGATCTATAAAAATTTATCTTTAGATAAATAAATTTGGGCATTTTGGAATTATTAAAAAAATTTCTTCTTGTGGTAAAAGTTTTCTAAACTCTTCTAAATAACTAAATCTAACAATTAGAATTACATTAATTATCCATAATTTATATGGATAAACTGGAAAATAAAGTCTCCCTAAGTGTAGAATCTAGCTATGCCAAAAACGCTAGCCGAAGAGGGCTCCCTAGCTCCGGTTCGAAAAGTTATCCCCAAATCGTGTTACTATCGATCCACCAAACACTCCCTTGCTTATGCTGGACGAGACTTGTTTGCCTATATAGCCATATTGTCGGCTTTAATTATGGTTCATAACTGGTGGGCAGATATTATTTTGATAGTTGTTTGTGGACTTGTGGTAAGTGCTTTGTTCATACTTGGACATGATGCTTCTCATAGTGCGTTTTCTGAATACAAATGGGTAAACAGCACTTTGTCTAGAATTTTGATGCTTCCTTCTTTACACATTCAAGCAGCTTGGGATCTTGGACATAATAGAATTCATCATGGCTTTACAGCTAGACGAGATATGGATTTTGTTTGGAGACCTTATAGTGTAGAGGAATACTTAGAACTGACTAAATTTGGGCGCCTACGACATCGCATAGAATGGTCTTGGGCCGGCTCAGGTATTTATTACCTGCGAGAAGTATGGTGGAATAAAATGATAACTTTTACTCCTCCTAAAAGATGGACGAAAGCTATCAAAAAAGATAAACGGCTAGTTCTTGCCTGGCTGGCTTTTGCTAGCGTAGCTGCTATATCTGTAGGTTGGTTTCAGTCCCATAATTGGCTATCTGCTACTTGGATGTGGATCAAACTTGTAGGAGGGCCATTTATGATATTTACTCAAATAATTGGCTGGACAGTCTATGTTCACCACGTTGGACCTGAAATAACTTGGTGGAATCGCCAAGAATGGAATAGGTGGAGGGCTCAAATGGAATCTACAACTATTTTACGCCTACCCAAAGTTTTGAATATTTTTTTCCACAATATTTTTATACATGTCCCCCACCATGTAGAAATGCAAATACCGTGGTACCAACTTCCTCAAGCAGCTCAAGAAATTGAAAAAGCATTTCCAGGAACAGTAGTAGACAAAGCTTTCAAGATTCGAGATTATCTATTTTCAACCCGTACTTGTAAGCTTTATGACTATGAAAAAAAGTGTTGGTTTAGCTACAAAGCAGCCAAAGTAAGCTACTAAATGTCTTAAAAACTCACAAAATTTTTGTTAGTTTTTATTTATTGTGACTGACAAGTAGGACAAAGGCCCCAAAAAGTGACTTCTGCTTCATCTAAGACAAATCCATTATCTTGGGAAGGGGTTAGACATGGAGTTTCTCCTACTACACAATCTACATCACTAGCCCTACCACAGTTTCTACATATCATGTGATGATGATTGTCCCCCACTCTTAGCTCATACAAAGAAGACAAACTATCTTTTGGTTTTATCCGTCTGATAATTCCAACTTCTACAAGAACTGTCAAAACGTTATAAATAGCCTGTTGGGAAACTGCACCTAATTCTGCTCGAACTTTTTCTGCAATAGTATCAGCATCTGAATGAGGAGCATCCCTAAGAGCTGAGACAACAGCTAGACGTTGAGCGGTAACTCGCATTCCTTTGGAGTGAAAAAAGGCTACTAATTCCGATGAATTGGTTGAAAGAGTTTGATTATTTGTAATAGTAAATATTTTACCTTCTGATTTTATTCTAGAACCAATTTAGACAGAGCTTCTATTTATAAAATCTTAAATGTAAAAATTGGTTTCTTATTGACAAATGCATTTATGGCCAATAAGAAACCAATTTTAGGATAATTTTTACTTCTGTTTTCTAGGCTCGATTAGCCCTAGAAGATAGAAGTTGAATTGCCTCCGGAGAAGTCTTTTCGCTATCAAGACCTAGACCACTGGCAACTCTGGCTCCAAGATCAGGATCAACATTGGTCCAATAAGCAACTACACGCTGTTGCATATCTGGATCAACCCGATCACTAGCATGTCCAACAATATTGGTGACAAGATGAGTTTTAGCGTTATCATCCATTACGTTTCGATACATATCGCCTGCTTGTCCAAAATCATCATCTTGGGAATGCTTTTCATAGGCATAACGTCCAACTTCTCCAGCTTCAACTGACCATCCAAATTCAGAAGCAACCTCAGGATCAGCAACGGGACCCCCATAAGAATTAGGAGCATAAACAGGTTGAGAACCTGAATGACGATAGGTCATATGACCTTCTTTGTTATAGGAGTGGACTGGAGACTTAGGAGCATTGATAGGAAGTTGCTCATAATTTGTGCCAATGCGATGTAGATGGGTATCATGATAAGAAAAAACACGACCCATTAGCATTTTATCAGGGCTAAGTCCTGTTCCAGGTACTAAGTTTGCTGGAGAAAAACTAGCTTGTTCTACCTCTGCAAAAAAGTTTTCAGGGTTGCGATCTAGTACCATTTTCCCAACCGTTATTGGAGGATAGTCCCCATGGGGCCAAACTTTTGTTAGGTCAAAAGGATTAAACCTGTAATCAGCAGCATCTTCAAAAGGCATAACTTGCATTTCCAGCTTCCATTCGGGAAAATCTCTTCTAGAGATAGCCTCACTTAGATCCCTACGATGAAAATCAGGATCTTGCATAGTCATCTCTTTGGCTTCAGCATCTGTAAAGTTCTCAATCCCTTGAGAAGTCTTGAAATGATATTTAACCCAGAAACGCTCCCCTTTGGCATTGATTGTAGAAAAAGTATGACTTCCATAACCATTCATATGGCGCCAAGTTCTAGGAGTACCTCGATCTGACATTAGAATAATTACTTGATGGGCACTTTCAGGAGAAAGAGTCCAAAAATCCCATTGCATATTATTAGAACGAAGTCCTGTATCTGGAAGGCGCTTTTGGGAATGAATAAAATCTTGGAATTTTGTCGCATCACGTACGAAAAAAACTGGAGTATTATTTCCAACAAGATCGAAGTTTCCCTCTTCGGTATAGAATTTCAATGCAAACCCACGAGGATCTCGAACAGTATCAGGGTAACCTTGTTCTCCAGCTACAGTGGAAAAACGAGCAAACATATCAGTTCGTTTCCCTACTTGGGATAAAAATTTAGCTTTAGTAAACCAAGTAACATCTTCTGTTACTTCAAAAAAGCCATGAGCTCCTCCACCTTTGGCATGAACAACTCTTTCAGGCACTCTTTCTCTATTGAAATGTTGCATTTTTTGAACGAGATAATGGTCGTGCAAAACAG
>JAJYPT010000132.1 GCA_021795135.1 Actinomycetes bacterium | reverse complement strand
CAAACTTTTAGCTGGAACACTTAAACTTTTTCCCAAAGATGGATACATCTTTATAAAGGGGAAATATAAAACTGGAACTAAAACAAATTGAGCAAAAACTCCAACTGCTATTCCTACAGGAATATCTATCAATTTTACTCTTAGTCCAAAATCTTTAATAATCGATCCACTTCTACATTTGTGACTTACATAAAACACAGTAGATAACAAACCCATCCAAAGGCCTAATAGGCTTGCCAATATAGTTCCTAAAGAAGCAATATTATCTTTGCTGATAGCTATCCAAGCAAGTGAGGTAATTTGAGATAAAACCATAGCAATTACAAATCCAACAATAGTTATTGTCAAAGATTTTTTAGTATTTGATCCTGGTGAAAATGGCGAGCCTTTATCCAAGGGAAGTTCCAAAGCTTTCTAGTTAAATTATGATGTGATAAATCTTTCGATACCTTCTGACAACAAAACTTTAAATTGATCTTGGATTTGTTTATGCAAAATCACATTTTCTTGTCGATTAGTTCTTATTCTCAGTATTCGAAATTCTTTTTTTTCCTTTATATTTTTAATTTGTTGTCTTAGCTCATCTACTGTTGATACATCTACTGAGTCAATCCCAAAGCCTTGAGTTATTTTTAAAATATCTGCATTTTGAGGAGTTGCGAACAACTTTTCAAACTCTTGGTAATCTAAAGTATTGACTTGGGGTAAAAACGAAAATATGCCTCCCCCATTATTATCAACAACAACAACGCCAAAACCGTCTTTTATAAAACTGTGTTCGACCAAAGATCCAACATCGTGAAGGAAACCAAGATCTCCAACAAGTACAAAAGTAGAACCTTGCCAACCTTGAGAGACTCCCAAAGCACTAGATAGCACTCCATCTATCCCGTTGACTCCTCTGTTAGCAAAAACCTTTGGAGGTAACAAATTATGACCTCCAAAGGTCTCTAGATCCCGAATAGGCATAGATGAAGAACAAAATAAAGCTTGTTTAGAATCTAGGCTAGAAAATAAAATTCTAGCAACCATTGGTTCACTTAAGGTCTCAGTTAGAAAAGCTAAATTTTTATCTAAAAACTCCTGAGCAGACTTTTCCGCCCAATTCCAAAGCTGAGCCCAACTTTGATTTGTAGGAACAATATCAACTTTGTCCAAAAGCAAAGAACAAAACAAATTAGGATCTGATTTTATTATCCAAGAAGCCATACGTTTTGGGTCTATCCAAGACCAATAGGGATCTACCAAAAGATGAACAGCACTAGATAAAGATTGGATCCATTCATTGACAATTCTAGATGCCCAAGGATTGCCAAGATGTAAAACCACTTCAGGTTGGGCTATATCTAAAAATTCTTCAACTCTAAAAAGCATCTCTGCACTAGAAATCACTAAATCAGAACCATTTCTAAGTCCTGAAATAGGATCAGCTATAATAGGCCATCTTAGGGCCTGGCTTAATAGTTGAACTGAATTATCAAATACTCCTTGTCCAGCTAGGATAACTCCTCGTTTTGATTGTTGAAAAACCCAAGCAAATTCTTCTAGATCTGGAATCGATTTTGATTTAGCCACTTTATGCCAAGGTTCACCTGATTTTCTAGGAGTAGTTACATTTTGAGGCAAAGTTGATAAAGGCTCATCAAAAAATAAGTTTAAATGTACCGGTCCTGGTCCTAGAGGATTATAGATTGCTTCATAAAAGCTACGACTAGCCAAAGATCTCCAAGTTGATTTATTTTGCTCACTTGCCAAACTAGGCTGAGAAAAAAATCTAACCGCACCTAAAAAAAGGTTAGATTGATCTATGGTTTGAGGTGCTCCAATAGAATGAAGTTCGGGAGGTCTATCAGCAGTACAGACCAAAAGCGATACCTTTGATTGGTCTGCTTCTACGACACAAGGATGCAATTCGGTAGTAGCTGTCCCACTTGTAGTTAAAATAAGAACAACTTGATTGGTAGATTTAGATAATCCTAAAGCAAAAAATCCTCCCGATCTTTCATCTAGACGAACATGGATGTCAAAACCACCATGTTTCAATAAAGCAATTGCTAAAGGACTAGACCTAGAGCCAGGAGATAGAACAATGTGTCTAAGACCTAACATAAACCATTCATCAACCAAAGTTGCTGAAAAATCAGCTTGTAAAGATCCTAAAAGATTTTTTCTACTCAAAATCATTCTTTCTATATCTGCTAATCGTATTATCTAGACTATGGAAAAAAACCAAGAATCTATTTTTGTAAAGAAAATTGGTAATGGACCTAGTGTTGTTCTTTTGCATGGTTTTACTCAGAATCATTCTTGTTGGGGAGAAATCCCTTCTAATATGGAAAAAAATTATCAAATTTTGTTAGTAGATTTACCTGGACATGGACATTCCAAAAATATACACGCTAACTTAGAACAAAGTGCTGATCTTGTAGCCCAATCCCTAGAACCTTGCTACCTCATAGGTTATTCCATGGGGGCACGTGTGGGACTACATCTAGGTCTTAGATATCCTCATTTGATAAAAAAAATGATTTTAATAGGTCCCAATCCTGGTCTTGTTGACAACGATCAAAAAGCTCAAAGAATAAAAAATGATCAAAAATGGATTTCTATTATTGAACAATATGGGGTTGAAGAATTTTTAAACAGGTGGCTATCTCAGCCTCTATTTAAAAATTTATCACCAACAGATGCTGACATAGAGGCAAGAAGATCCAATTCTGCCTCAGGCCTCATCTCAAGTCTAAAACTTTGTGGGTTAGGACAACAAAAAAATCTATGGCAATCTTTGCACCAACTAGAGATGCCTATATTGGTGGTAGCTGGGCAAAAAGATGAAAAATTTGTAGATATAGGTAAATCTATGGTTGCCCAAATAGGGCCTAATGCACAACTATCTCTAATAAAAGATGCAACCCATGCTGCTCATTTAGAAAAGCCAGAAGAATTTACAAACTTAGCTAATTCCTTTTTGACCAAATGATAATAAATTATTTATAAAGCTAAAATAAAAATAATTTATTTGCCCACTTTTTACATCTACAATAGTTACAGATGCCAAAAAATAGATTTGAACTATTACAAGGCCAAAAAAAACATTGGGATGAAGTTTTCAAATCAAATCCTCAAATGTATGGACAACTTCCTAGCCAAGCAGGTCAATATGCCATTGATCTGTTTTCATCTAAGGGCTTTAGCACAGTTATTGAACTAGGATCTGGACAAGGACGTGACAGCTTATATTTTCTAAAAGCAAAATTTAAACTTTTTGCTGTTGAGTATTCATCAAATGCTTTAGCTGAACTCAAACAAAAAGCCAACGAACAAGGTCTAGCCCAAAATCTAAAAGTCCTAGAACAAGACGCCAAAGAGCCATTGCCTCTAAAAAATAGCTCTATAGATGGAGTCTATTCGCATATGTTGCTAAATATGGCATTTACAACTGGGGAACTAAAATCAATATCTCAACAAGTACATCGTATTTTATCTAAAGATGGAATCTTTGTATACACAGTACGTCACATTGGAGATCCTCATTATGGACAAGGAATTGATATAGGTGACAATAGATTTGAAAACGGAGGATTTATTGTTCATTTTTTTGATCGCTCATTAGTCCAAGATTTAGCTACTGGATTCAAGATAGTAGATATATCAGAATTTGAAGAAGGAGATCTTCCAAGACGTTTGTGGCAAGTAACTCTACAAAAAGAATAAAATACAAATCAATTTATTGCTAGTCCAATACTTAACAAAACACCAAATACAATCTGGAGTCGTGCAGTTTCTCCCAAAGCTTTAATCAAAAGATTTGGGTCTTGGGATTTTACTATTTTAGATATTGGCGCTCTTACAATTGGTAGTGCTATAAAAGATAGCAATACCCACGGTTTTATAAACCCAAGTATGAGGGCAAATAAAAATGATCCAACTATAAGAGCTATGTATAAAATTTTAGTTCCTGTTGCGCCTAGTCTTACAGCTAAAGTTAATTTCTGAGTTTTACGATCGCTTTCTAAATCTCTAAAATTATTAGTTACCAACAAAGCCGAAGATAAAAATCCCACAGGTATAGAAGCAAGGAAACTAATCCAAAGAGCACTAGAACTATTTGGAATTTGAACATAGGTAGATCCAACTACTGCGATAAGTCCAAAGAAAATAAAAACAAAAATCTCTCCCATACCAAAATACCCATATGGCTTAGAACCTCCTGTATAAAACCAAGCTGCACCTATAGACAAAACACCTATAACAATAAGAGCTGGATTTACCGCTAAGGAGAGAAAAAAACCAACAACACAAGCTATAGCAATTGAAATCTGGGCTGCTAGTTTAACAGATTTTGGAGAAGCAAATCCACCCCCAACTAACCTTGGAGGTCCAATTCGAAAAGCATCTGTTCCTTTTATGCCATCAGAATAATCATTTGCATAATTAACTGCTATTTGAAAAGATAAAGAAACTATCAAAGCAGCTAAAGATTTGATAAGGCTAAATTTGTTATATCCAAGTGCTACTGCAGAACCAACCAAAACAGGAACTATAGCTGCAGGTAAGGTTTTAGGACGAGCTCCAAGAATCCATTTACGCCAAGTATTTTCCATCAAGGTCGACGAGGAAACTTACTAAAATCAGGACGACGTTTTTCAACAAAAGCATCTCGGCCTTCTTGGGCTTCTTTGGTCATATAAAACAATAAAGTGGAATCTCCTGCTAGTTGTTGTATTCCTGCTAAACCATCCTCTGCTGCATTGAAACTAGATTTCAATAATCTAAGGGCCAAAGGAGAAAGTTCTAACATCTCTAAACACCAAGTAATAGTTTCTTGTTCCAAATCTTTTACTGGAACAACTGTATTTACTAGTCCCATTTCTAAAGCTTGCTGAGCATCATATTGACGACATAGAAACCAAATTTCTTTTGCCTTTTTCAGCCCAACGTTACGAGCCAACAAACTTGCGCCATAACCTCCATCAAAGCTTCCAACTTTGGGTCCGGTTTGACCAAAACGAGCATTATTAGCTG
>JAJYPT010000131.1 GCA_021795135.1 Actinomycetes bacterium | reverse complement strand
CGATCTATAGCTGATTCCAAAGAGCAAAACATTTATGAAGGCACAATGAGTAAAAATCAGAAGATCTTTGGCACAAGCATGCATGGCTTGTTCGAAAATGATTCTTTTAGAAGATTTTTTTTGGAAAAAGTTGCAAAAGCTCGAGCAAAACCATTTAAATATAGTTCTTTTTGCTACAAGGAAAAAAGAGCATCTCAAACCGATGTTTTAGCAAATGCACTAGCTGATTCTTTAGATATGGAATCCTTAGTCAAATTGATGGAAAATGCTTTAGGGGTAAATCCTATTTTAGCCAAGGAGAAAACTTGATCTTATTTTTATCTAATGCTGATAGTGAAATTTTAGCGCTTAGATCTGTAATTGAAGATTTACCACCAAGTTTCCCAAAGCTAAGAGCTATCAATCCAACTCTTTTAGAAAATATTCCTGATCTAGACGGAATCAATTTAGTATTAGTTCGTCTTTTGGGAGGACGCAATGCTTGGGAAAAGCCTCTTGATGAATTAGTTCAGCGCTGTAACTTGGAAGATAAAACTTTGTTAATTTTTGGAGGAGAGTCTTTTCCAGATGCCGAACTTGCTGCTATGTCAAATGTTGCTAGTTCGATTTGGGCTCAAGCTTTTGAATATTTAGTACAAGGAGGTCCTCAAAATATTCAAAGTATGCTCCGTTTTATTGTGGATACAATTTGGATGGAGGGCTTCGGCTTTGATCCTCCAATCACTATAGATTCTAGCGGAGTCTTTTCTTCTCGTTTTATTGACCCTCAAGCTCCTACAATTGCAGTAATTTTTTATAGGGCACACCTCATAGCAGGAAATACAACTTTTATATCCGATCTACAAGATGAAATAGCTAATTTAGGGGCAAATTCAATATCTCTTTATTGTTATTCTCTAAGACCATCTGAAAATTCAGGCGCTCAAGAAGTTATTGACTTATTAAAAGATAGCCAAATTGATTGTGTCATTACAACTGTTTTAGCTGCAGGAGGTTTTCAAGAAGATGAATGGTTTGAAACTTCTTTATCTCAATTAAATGTCCCAATTGTCCAAGGGATCGTCTCAATGGGTTCTCAACAAAGCTGGAAGGATTCCTCATCGGGGTTGTCTCCAATAGATGTTGGTATGAGTGTTGCGATACCAGAATTTGATGGAAGAATTATCTCTAATGCCTTTTCTTTTAAAGAAGTAGTAGATGATGGGGATGAATTAGGATCCTGTATAACTGCCTATAGGACTAATTTAGATAGAACCTCTAGAGTAGCAGGTCTAGCTTATCGTTTAGCCAAGCTAGGACATATCAGACCAAAAGATAAAAAAATAGCAATTGTTCTATCTGCTTATCCTACCAAACGTAGTCGTATTGGCAATGCTGTGGGACTAGATACGTTTGCTTCGGCTATTGAGCTGCTGAAAAAAATGTCTGACGAGGGCTATGACATAAATTGGATTCCCCAAACTTCGGATGAACTGGCTTTGCGTTTGGCTGATGAGTTGACCTATGAATATAGTTCCTTGACTCAAAAGCAATTAGACTCAGCTCCTGGACGCTTGGATTTTTCTGATTATCTTCAAATTTTTGAAAATTTATCACCTGAACTTAAAAAATTAATGGAATTTGATTGGGGCCAAGCTCCTGGAGAGATTCATTACGATCAAGGCCAATTGATTTTTTCTGGTTTGGATTTAGGCGGAGTGTTTTTGGCTATTCAACCTCCAAGAGGTTTTGGAGAAAATCCTATTGCTATCTATCATTCTCCCGAACTAGAACCGACTCATCATTATTTAGGGTTTTATCGCTGGCTTGATCAAATTTGGAAAGCTGATGCAATTATACATCTAGGAAAACATGGAACTTTAGAATGGTTGCCAGGTAAGTCTTTGGCTTTGTCTAACAGTTGTGCAACTGATGCTTGTTTGGGCAGTGTTCCTTTGATCTATCCATTTGTGGTAAATGATCCAGGGGAAGGAACCCAAGCCAAAAGAAGAGCTCATGCAATTGTTATAGATCATCTTCCTCCTCCTATGACAAGAGCAGATACATATGGTGATTTGGCTAAGTTAGAATTTTTGTTAGATGAATATGCTAAATTCTCTTCTCTTGATCCAACCAAACTACCTTCAATTCAAGCTGAATTACTTCAAGTTATAGAGAAAGCTCAAATACATAAAGACCTAAGTATCGAACTATCAAAGCTTAAATCTTTAGAAGTTTCTAACTCAGATGTTTTAGAACAAAGCAGCCAAGAAGATTTTGACGATTTTATTTTAGAAGTAGATGGATATCTTTGTGAACTAAAAGATGCTCAGATCCGAGGAGGCTTACATATATTTGGTCAAGTTCCAAAAGGCGAAATTTTAATTGATTTTGTATTGTCAGTTACCAGAATTGCTCAAGGCGAAGTTCCTTCTTTACGAGTTGGGGTAGGTCAAGAATTAGGAATTGACCCTTTTCAAAATTCCATAAAAGATATTGACAAAATAGAAAAGCACTGCAGGGAACTTATTCAAGAACTTGAAAGAAACAATTGGAAATATCAAGGGTCTAATCCTACCTTGAATTGGATTTGTTCTAAATTGATTCCTAATTTAGAACAAAGCGTAGATGAAATTGGAAACACTCTAGCTGCTTTGGATGGAAAATATATTCCTCCTGGTCCTAGCGGAGCACCTACTAGAGGAATGGCTCACGTACTGCCTACAGGTAGAAATTTTTATTCCCTGGATCCAAAATCGATCCCTTCTCCTTTTGCTTATGAGGTTGGTAAAAAACTAGCTGATTCTGTGGTGCAGCGTTACCTAACAGAAGAAGGTACCTATCCTAAATCAGTTGGAATTGTATTATGGGGAACAGCTGCTATGAGAACAGCTGGAGACGATATTGCCCAAGCTCTGGCCTTGATGGGGGTAAGACCCCTTTGGGATGAAACCTCAGCAAGAGTTGTTGGTCTAGAAGTTATTCCTTTGGAACAGCTCAATAGGCCAAGAGTAGATATTGTTTTGAGAATTTCTGGCTTTTTTAGAGACGCCTTTCCTCATGCCATCAATTTGTTAGATGAAGCTGTTGAGATAGTTGCAAATTTAGAAGAAGATGAAAAAGATAATTTTATAAAATCCAATGGGGCAGATGATCCTCGCATTTTTGGATCTAAGCCAGGAAATTATGGCTCTGGAATATTGGCTTTATTGGAATCTAAGAACTGGCGAGATGATCAAGATTTAGCTGCTGTTTATCAAACTTGGAGCGGATATTCTTATGGACGAAAAGGCATGGGCATGCCTGCTTTTGAATCTATGAAAAATAGATTTGCATCCATAGAAATAGCAGTAAAAAATCAAGACAATCGAGAACATGATATTTTTGATTCTGATGATTACCTCCAAGACCACGGAGGAATGATTGCCACTATTAGGTCTTTGTCAGGGTCTCAACCCAAAGCTTATTTTGGAGACTCTTCTAATCCCAATATTCCAAAGTTGCGTTCTTTAGAACAAGAAGTTTCTAGGGTAATTAGAAGCAGAGTTTTGAATCCTAAATGGATAGATTCTATGAAAAATCATGGATATAAGGGTGCTTTTGAAATGGCAGCAACTGTTGATTATGTATTTGGATATGATGCAACCGCCCAAGTTGTCCAAGATTGGATGTATGAAGAAATAACCCAATCTTATGTAGCTGACCCCCAAATAAGGAAGTTTTTTGAACAATCAAATCCTTGGGCTTTGAGATCTATTACTGAAAAATTATTGGAAGCTTCCCAAAGAAAGATGTGGGATGCCTCACAAGAATCATTACAAATACTTCAGTCTGCTTTATTAGAAGCTGAGGGCTGGGAAGAATCTAGGTAGATAAGCATATGGAGACCCAAAATAGTATTTACTATCCTTTTACAGCAGTAGTTGGTCAAGATGAGGCAAAATTAGCTCTTTTGTTAAATGCAATAGATCCTAAAATCGGTGGAGTATTGCTAAGAGGGGAAAAGGGTTCAGCTAAGACGACCTTAGCTAGAGGTCTTGCATCGTTACTTTCTTTGGATGCTCCTTTTGTTGAGCTACCCTTGGGGGCAACCGAAGACAGATTGGTAGGAAGTTTAGATATTTCTGCAGCTCTTGATGAATCTAAACGTAAATTCCAGCCTGGTCTTTTAGCTCAAGCAGATGGGGGGGTCCTATATGTAGATGAAATAAACCTTTTGCCTGATCATTTGGTTGATATGTTGTTAGATGCTGCTGCAAGTGGCATCCATAGAGTTGAGCGAGATAGCTTTTCTCATCAGCATAAAAGTCGCTTTATTCTAATAGGTTCAATGAATCCAGAAGAAGGAGAATTGAGACCTCAGCTTTTAGACCGATTTGGGCTTTGTGTAGATGTTAGGGCTTCAAATGAAATTTCTGAACGAGTTGAAGCTGTAAGCAGAAGATTAGATTTTGATGCTAATCCTGAACAGTTTTATAATTTTTGGAAGTCCAATGAAGATGATCTGCGAGAAAAGATCACTTTGACAACTCCTGTTCCAATAACTCCTAAAGTTATTCAAGCAGCCAGTAAGGTTTGTGTTTCATTTGCTGTAGAGGGTCTAAGGGCAGATTTAGTACTTTGTCGAAGTGCTGCTGCTTTGGCGGCTTGGGATGGAAAGGCTGCTATTGAACATAGTGATTTAGCTCAAGTGATTGAATTGGTCCTCAGTCATAGAAAAAGACAATCTCCTTTAGATGACATAGGACTTGATGACCAACAATTGAGTGCTGCTATTGATAATTTAATGTCTTCTGATTTTGACGAAGAAAAGACCGACCAAGCTGATCCTAATGGTGATGGAAAAGATATTGAATCAAATGAAATACCATCTGATCAAAATAATTTAGATAATCCTCCAGGAGAATCTGAGCGCTTTGTTGCTTCAATAGGTCTAAAGAAGCAATTGGACATAGATACTACTTCTAGATCAAAAAATATTGATAAAAACTCTGCTGCTTTTGGCAAAGCTACAAATTTTGAATCGAATAGAGGAAGGATAAAAGGCTGCCAACCGTTTATCCG
>JAJYPT010000012.1 GCA_021795135.1 Actinomycetes bacterium | reverse complement strand
AGGGCTATTCCACTGACTCTTTCCATTTATTCAATTACTCCTTTGAGGTTAAAACGCCTAATTCTCTGCCTAGCTGCTGGGATCCCAATGATCGATAATCCCTGCAATAGTTAGGTCGGTCAGAGTTTCAAAATCCCCTGTAGCATAGCGCGCAGCTGACCCAGTAACAGCAATTACCCATTTACCTGGTGGGACCCCTACTGGATCAGTAGCTACTTTGAGGCTGCCTTTAGAATCAGCAAGTACCCTCAAAGAAGCATTCTTGAGCCCTGGCACCCTCCTAGTGGCTACAAGTTCAGAGACTACACACATAATATCCATACTGAATTCTCTAATCTTCTGACCAATAATCGATTATTCCAACGATAGTCAGATCACTTGGAAAATCTTTACTACCAGCTGCTGATCGTCCTGCGGATCCACTAACAGCAATCACCCAGTCTCCAGCAACACATCCAATCGCATCTACAGCAACGCTTCTTCCGCCACCTTTTTCCCTAACTACCAATAAAGGGCGATGTCCCATTTCTTTAATCCGGTTCGTAGAAACCAATGTTTTTTCTACTTGGTAAATCTTCATTATTAACTCCGCCGTGCTGAGGTGCTATTATCTGGCTCAATATATTCAATGGGACTACCTGAGAGTCCGTCTTGCACGGTCATACCGCATATCAACAAACCTTGCTGATGTAATTCCTTATAACGCGCCTCCACTGCAGCTTTTACACGTTGGCAGCGTTCTACAGTGCGCTCTCGACTTCCAGGTACACGTCGATCATAACGGAAGTGGATAGCAACTGGTATAGGTAGTCCATGTTGGACATTGAGCTTATTAAAAATTTGTATGCCTACATCTAAATCAGGTGCACCTTCTTCAACAGTATATGTATATACAAAATAAGCTAAATTACGTACCTGAAATTCTTCAAAGCCATCCCCCAAACTGATGAATATTTCGTTATGTCCAATATCTGGATAACGACTTCCCCATTCACCACAAACATATTCCACTTGGGACAAGTTATTGATCAATAGGGTGGCAATAAGTCGTCGCATACCCTCATATGGCTCTCCATTGCCTCTACTTATACCATCCGTATTACTAGCAGCATGAATTGCCTGATATATTTTAACTCGTGCTGTATTAGCGTCATCATTGACAGTTTGTTGGTATAAGGTCAAATTATCAACAAAACGGTCTAGGTTCATTTCTCCATCTGCATCAGGTACATGTACTTTGATAGCGTCAGTATCTGTATCAACCCCAATGAGTAATGTATCTACAGATGCTCCACAATAAAAACTGTTCTCTATAGCCTGCCGAAATTCGCGAAGTCTTTCCAATCCTGCTCTTGCTGCATCTCTTTCATTGCTATTATGTGCCGCACAGCCTTGGTGGAGGGGATCAGAACTACTCCAGTGATATACAACAATCTTTAGATATCGAGTACCAGCATCAACAGAAACTGGACACCCTTCGCGATAACGCCTTAGCTCGGTCTCGACCCATCGTTTGACATTGGCTTCTACATCAAACATGGCACCAGCATAAGCTTTACGACTACGCACTGCGCCATTGGGCAATCTCAATATATAACGAATCAACCCTTTCAGGCGCCCATCTGAACATGGAGTTATATCAACAGCGTGATAACCACAATCGAGGAAAAACATAGCATCTTCAGATGAATTTTGCTGATGTTGGAGAATTGCTTTTGTTCGGTCTGCCATCAAACAAATAGTGCGCATAATACAGGCTCCATATAGAGCCCGCATATCCAAGTTCGTTATCCAAGCATCTTTCAAAATATTAGACGGTAATTCAAAACCTAAATCTGTTTGTGCAATAACTTGCGAACGTTCAAAAAAATCCTCATCATATTGACGAGAAGCTATTCGTTTCAATACTGGGATAATAGCAGCGAAACGTCCTCTTATAGTTTGTTCGTAATTTAATAGATGATAATTTTCCGATATATTAGTAAGCGGATGACGACAAGGTTTCCCTCGATCTGTAGAACAAGCTGGATTTGGCATAGACTGAGAACCAGGTATAGATTCCCCTGGCACTACCCTCTGTGACTGTGGACGTGTTTGTAATACGCCCCCTGGAGTGCCTAAACCATAAGGGAGACGATTTGGCGTAACTGTACTATTACTACTATGTCGCCCAGGACGATTTCTCGTATTCATATCGATCTTTGGTTTGCACTTTTTACAGGCTTTACTAGAATCACCCTAACCTCGTGTACCACCTGAATAGGTAATGGAAGAGGCGGCATTGATTTCAATATTGCCAGTAACCCGACTAGGTGGCATTTCTGCTTTTTCACGATCTTTCATCTGATAAGCCCCAGATATCATGCCATTTGGTCCACCACGTAAAGTAGGATTACGGCGAGTAGATGCACCTTCTGTTCCTGTTATATTTTCGTTACGTCTCCAAGCTGCTGCTCCTGTGATGGCAAAACCGCCTTCACGCCCCTCTCCAGTCAAGCGACTATAAGGCACTTCTGGATTTACAGCAGTAAGAGATCGATCTGTGTAGGATTCATCCCGATAGCGAAATTCAGGAGTACCTGATACCAAACCTGCAGCTAAGTTAACTGGGCCGGTAATGCGACGTCCATTCGTACCATAAGGAGTACCTGTCACCCGATTCAACGAGCTATTTTGGGCAGTGCGAGCAGGAGTGGCTATACTAAAATTTCCATCAGTTGTTGGTAACTGACCATCAAATGATTCAGGGTTTGGACCACCATAAGGCGTTCCACTCAAAACTGCTCTTTCTCCTCGATTGAAACCAGTTACTTTACTATCGGGTCCCACCTGGATACCAGTCATCATCATGCCACCACTTCGTCTTGAGGTCAAAGCGGGAGAAGGAACTGGGTTATCACAAAATTCTACATATTGATTTGGACCGACATATTCAGTGCCTGTAATAGGTTGACAAGCACCAGATTCATCTCCAGTAACCTTCAAGCTATGCTCCACTGGGGTACCAGATACTGGTTGATCATGCCAAGTACGCATAACATCGACTTTTTCTGGACCTGGAACTGGTCTGCGATTACAAGCCTGATATTGTTCTAGTCCTCCAGATTCAGTACCTGTTACATTAGCACATATCCCATGGTCTGCCCCTGTTACATTGCCTCCAGGATTAGTCTCTGTACCTGTCAAAACTTGATCACGTAGAGTTTGCATAACACTAACTTTATGGGGAATACTTTTGCCACTGCCATATACACTGGCTGATGATTCTGGTTGATGGTACTGAGTGCCAGTTAGTCTACGATAAGATCCTTGTTCGTCTCCAGTTACTTTGGCACTACCTCCAACTTCGGTTCCACTTACGTTCTGTCCAGCTTCAGTGATTGCCATGTTGACCTTGGCAGGTGGCAAGAAGGGTTTAGTTGCACAAAAAGATTCAAATTTATCAGCACTTAGATATTCTGTTCCAGTCACAGTCTTGCAGAAACCATGTTCATCTCCAGTTACTTTGGCACTACCTATAACTTCGGTTCCACTTACGTTTTGCCCTCTGGCTGTACGACTTACGCTAAATTTGGATAGAGTGGGTTCTGGAACAGAAGCACACAAAGTTTCATATTGTTCACTGCCTATATATTCAGTTCCAGTAATAGTACGGCAACTGCCTGATTCAGAACCTGTTACTGTAACGTTACGCTCTACTTGGGTACCAGTTACAGGAATACCACTAAGGGTAGTTCCTTGTTCAACTTTGACAGGTGCTGGAAGTTTGGGTCGAACCCGTCCACTAGGACGACATGCAGCTTCATTACCACGTCCTAGTTGACACAACATTTCACGACGCGCACGAGCAGCTTCGCGCCCACTCAATCCTGTTAGAACTTTAGGTACAGATTTTCCGGCTCCATTAGGAGAAACTCTGCCATTAGAAGAAGGTGAGGTCGCTAATTTTCCCTGACGTGAAAGATTATTACGACGCTGGCGATTGAGTTGACGTACTCCAGAAGAACTATTTTCTACAAATGTAGGCGATGGAGTAGGGATTTGTTCTGTAACTTGATTCACAGAACGAGGAGTCCCACACCCACAGTCAGGGGTAGTGTTTTGCATTACAGCGGCTTGTTCTGCTGGTATTGATTTAACAATTGGTATCGCAGTGATAGGATCAGGTGATCTCGTCTCAGACATAGAAGCTGCAGTGTCTTGGGACAATATTTCACTTTGGGAAACTGGAATTGGATTGCTACCTCTCCTCATCCCCCTGCTTGGAGCTGGTGAAGAAGATTTCTTTCCCAAAGAAGCCGCTCCAGTGTGTGACAGTGCCCGTCTCCGTTCAAGTGCAGCCTCACGGGCTGAGCGCGGAGATGTCCCATTATTTGCCATAGAATCGCTCATATCTTGATCCCTTCGTATCCTCGTATCGGACCTAGAATTTGGGTTGGCCTCTTGTGAGGATACTTTACTTTGGAGACTCGAAAATGATTTATCAGTCTCTTTCATCCCCCTGCTTGGAGCTGGTGAAGAAGATTTCTTTCCCAAAGAAGCCGCTCCAGTGTGTGACAGTGCCCGTCTCCGTTCAAGTGCAGCCTCACGGGCTGAGCGCGGAGATGCCACATTATTTGCCATAGAATCGCTCATATCTTGATTCCTTCGTATCGATCAAACCTTTGCATGGGCTATCTGGGTATATAGTCGTAGTCGTTTGCGTCTTCTTTACTTTTTTATCGTCCGCGAAAGACCACAAAAGCAATACCTTGGCTCTGAGAGTAGTTATCATAACCAATCAAACGCACATGGTGACCCGGATGGGCACGATGACATTCTTCTAGTTCAGAAATAACGACATCAGGTGATTGTTCGCCAAACATAGGTAGTTTCCACATATACCAGTAATACCTTGATGCTTGCTCAGGCTCTACATGCTCGATACCGGGGTTCCAGCCCTGGCTTATTAGATAGACAATCTGACTACGTATCTTTTCTGGTGTCATTGGTGGTAAATAAGAAAAGGTTTCGTATTTAGGTGTGGAGTTGTAATCTTGAAGATCAGACATACTTATCATTCTTTCTATGGAGCACCGAACAAACTTTTTGGCTCATTCAGTACTGGCTTGTTTTAATTTTCAATTGTTGTAATTGGGTTGAGTTCTGAAATACCTCTCAAAAAAGGTTCCAGAACTCAACACTATTTACTTTTATCTATTTATAAGATGTTGTTTTTTAGAGATTAACGATTGACTATGTCTAACTTGTCTACAGTGTCAAACTCGAATTTAATCTCTTTCCAAGTCTCCATTGCCACTCTTAGTTCTGGGCTGTCTTTGGCGGCATTGGTAAGGATTTCCTTGCCTTCTTTTTCCACTTGGCGTCCTTCATTGCGGGCTTGAACACAAGCCTCTAATGCAACTCTATTTGCAGCTGCTCCAGCAGCATTGCCCCAAGGGTGGCCTAGTGTGCCTCCACCAAATTGGAATATTGCGTCATCGCCAAAGATCTCAAGAAGTGCTGGCATATGCCATACATGGATACCACCAGAAGCTACAGCAAATACTCCAGGCATAGAACCCCAGTCTTGGTCAAAGAAAATACCACGGCTTCTATCTTCTGGAATAAATGACTCGCGTAGTAAATCGACCCATCCTTGAGTAGATGCACGATCGCCTTCTAGCTTGCCAATTACTGTACCGGTATGGAGATGATCCCCACCAGATAAGCGTAGTGCTTTTGCCAATACACGGAAATGAATACCATGATGAGGATTACGGTCTACAACTGCATGCATAGCTCGGTGAATATGTAACAATACACCGTTCTTTCGACACCAACGTGCTAGTCCAGTGTTAGCACAAAAACCACCTGTAAGAAAGTCGTGCATAACAATAGGCATATTGAGTTCTTTAGCAAACTCAGCCCGCTCATACATTTCTTCAGGAGAAGGTGCTGTAACGTTTAGATAATGACCTTTACGTTCACCAGTTTCAGCTTCAGCAGTATGAATTGCATCTGCTACAAATAAAAATCTATCTCGCCAGCGCATAAAGGGTTGTGAGTTTACATTTTCATCGTCTTTGGTAAAATCTAGACCACCACGTAAAACTTCATAGACTGCTCGGCCATAATTTTTAGCAGATAAACCAAGTTTTGGTTTAATAGTACAGCCAAGTAATGGACGACCGTACTTATTCATTTTATCTCGCTCGACTTGGATTCCATGAGGTGGCCCATTGCAAGTTTTTACATAGGCTAGTGGGAATCGTACGTCTTCAAGGCGTAATGCTCGCACAGCTTTAAATCCAAAGACGTTACCCACCAAAGAGGTGAAAACATTTACTACAGATCCCTCTTCAAACAAATCAATTGGATAGGCAACAAAAGCGTAAAAAGAACTATCATCTCCAGGAACATCTTCAATACGATAGGCTCGACCTTTATAATAATCCAGGTCAGTCAACAAGTCAGTCCATACCGTGGTCCATGTGCCGGTAGAAGATTCAGCGGCCACAGCAGCTGCAGCTTCTTCGCGGTCTACTCCTGGTTGAGGGGTAATTTTGAAGCAGGCTAGAAGGTCAGAATCTAAAGGTACGTACTCTGGCGCCCAATAAGTATGCCTATATTCTTTTACGCCAGCCTCATACTTATTACCAGCCATGCTGCCTTCTCTCCTTGTTATCAAGGTACTTTAATGGTCGAAGCACAATTTCCTTTCTGGGGCTTTTTGATTCTTACTGATACACGACAGGAGATAACACCTACCTAGGCCTTTCAGTGAATAGGATCAATGTTAACCTAATATTCGAAACTTTAGCAACTGATTGTAAAGCTTTTTCCAGTTGAAACCGAATTAAACTGACCAAATTAATTAGATATCATTAAAAATGGGATCCTCTTCCATTGGGGTCTTTTTTGCAAATGCTCAATAAAAACAAAAAGAGAAATCATCAAAACCAAAAAAATAAATAACAAAAAAGACAGAAATAGGGACAAGGAGTCATTGAAAATGAATAATTTGAAAATTGTTTTAATGATAGATCTTCAACAATCAAATTTATCGAAAACTAACATGAAATTGAGTTATTTATTTAATGACTAAAGTTCTATATCAGTCTTGACCCACATAATAATTATACTTTGGTAGGTAATATATCCTATTCTAGTCTTATTCCTACTCACACACTGTTACAAATAGGTTATGTCAATCTTTCTGACTCAATTACTAACCAAGTATTAGAATCAAAATGATTATGGATAATGGTGGCTTTGAAAGAAAGGGGACTTCTACATCAAGTTTTGGAGTATCTCGTAGGGAAAATCACGATTCAAGTCTTTTTTATAAACGGTTTAGTACCCCACAATTGTCTAAAGAGACCTATATAGGTCAAAATAAAAAATTAGATCAGCTATTTTGCAAAGATGCAAGATCCATGACCGAAGTAGAAGACAATTCAGTAGCTTTAGTTGTAACTTCGCCTCCCTACTTTGCTGGTAAAGAATACGAATCAATTTCGGCTCAGAACAACTCTCCAAATAGTTATATAGCTTATTTAGAAATGTTAGAACAAGTATTTGCTGAATGCGTAAAGAAGCTAGAACCAGGGGGTCGCATAGCAATCAATGTAGCCAATTTGGGACGCAAACCTTATAGATCTTTATCATCTGATATAACTTTTATTTTACAAAATCGCCTGAATTTATTACTACGAGGAGAAGTTATATGGGTAAAAGCTAAAGGAGCAGGAGGTTCTTGTGCATGGGGATCTTTTCAAAAGCCCACAAACCCAGTGCTAAGAGATCTCAGTGAAAGAATAATTATCGCTAGCAAAGGACGTTTCGACCGAGCTTTATCTTCTAAAAAACGTCAAGAAAGAGGACTTCCATGGCAAGGTTCTATTTTTAGAGATGAATTCATGGAATCTACAACAGATATATGGGAAATACCTCCTGAAAGTGCCCATAGAGTAAATCATCCCGCCCCTTTCCCTGTAGCATTACCTAAACGTCTAATTCATCTATATACTTTTGAAAATGATTTGATCTTAGACCCTTTTATTGGATCTGGAACTTGTGCAATAGCAGCTATACAGACAGGGCGCCATTTTATTGGTTATGACCTTGAAAAACGATATATAACACAAGCACAAATAAGAATAGAAAAAGAACTCCATCTAATTCAAAATACCTCTTTGGATGATAAAAGCACAGCAGACGTTTTTCCTAAGAACTTATTGTCTTTAGAATCCATTAAAGAAAAAAAATCTTCTCGTCAAATTGCCCTAGAGATCCTCCACTTTTGTGGATTTCATAATATTTGTACAAATGTCAAACTCATAGAGGGTATAAAAATAGATTTTATAGCTCAAGATCAAAAAAATAAACAATGGTATTTTGAAGTATCAGGAGAATTCACATCTAATAGACCTGGATTAAATAACCCTGAAATATTTTGGAAAACATTGGGAAAAGCAGCCGTGATACATCAATGCTATCCTTGCATTCCTCTTATCATTCTAACTCCCAGTCATATTTTGGGAAAAAATCCCTTAAGTAAAACTTTGACTTCAGTTGTAGGGGAAGAAAAACCAATTAGAGACGTAATAACAATGACTTCTCAAATAGATTTAAATAGACTTATAGATTATGCAAGTTATTAAATAGTTTTATTTACAATAATCTATAAGTCTAAGCAAAATTTATACTAAATAAAAAATTCTAAAATAAATATGATATAAATTAATCTTTTTCGTAACAACCTTTTACCACAAGGACAGAACAAGGCGGCTTACGAGTGAGTTCTGAGGTTACATTTCCCACTAATAAATGAGAAATCCTGCCTTTGAGCGAATGACCTATTATTATCAATTCTGCATTAGTTTTTTGAGCATGAGCCAATATCAAACTAGCTACTTGTCCATGAGTCCCTGCCGAACCTAATATAGTTTTACGCGCTTTTACTCCTCTTTTTAAGAGGTATTCCAAATAACTTTCTAGTATATTTTCTACCTCTACAGGTTCTTCTAAATTAATTGATTCTTCTGGTGAAACAAAAAATTCTGGTATATGCAGTATTTCCACGTCTGCTTGCCCAGCTAAACCAAGGGCAGCTGCAATTTCAATAGAGTTATTGCAATTAGAAGATAAATCCACCGCAAGAAGTATTTTCTGAAATAGACCTATATCGTTCATTTTCAATTCCCCTTAATTCTACTTATAATCATATGCCATAACTCCTCCAAGACCAACCTCTACCTATTATTTCAATATTTAATTAAAGGATAAGAGTTAATGAATGACAAGGACTAGAACGGGGTATATATCTAATACCATGTCATTACTTCACAACAAAAAGGAGAACCCTATGATGGATACAGCTACTCATGAAAAACAAGCTCAACATCTCGAAACTCCTACATCGAACCGCCCAGACAATTCTAATTCTTTGGACAATGATCAAAATTATAACGTTTTAGCTTCGCCTCCTCATTTAGGCTTTGCTAAAAGTTCTGCTTGGACAGTTGTTGCTTTTATATTTATTGAATTCATCTTAGGAACAGCCCTAAGCACTAAAAACGTAGGCGGCTCAAAAATAATTACTAATTCGGCATGGTTTATGTCTCATGCTGGTCTTGGGGTTATAATAGCTTTGCTCTCTATAACTGCCTTAGTTGCAGCATTGAAATCCAAGCAAAAATCTCTTTCTTTTTGGGCCGGTCTAGGTTTAATCGCAATTTTGGCATCGGGGGCTGGAGGGATGGAATTTTTGCTGGCAAAAGCAGCAACTCCTTGGTTATTGGTAATGTCTATAGGCTTTGTGATTTCTTTTACCGCTTATTTTATAGAGCTTTATTTAATAGCCCATAAAGAATGTAATTATTGATTCTCATTTAGATATCACTAAAAACTCTTATTTAGACTAATAAGAAAAAGAGACCTACTTTTCAATAGGTCTCTTTTTCTTATTAGTCTTTTTTAATTAATCTATGCCGATCAAGACAAAAGAAAATATCTCAAAGTGATCCGCCTCGTCGACTTTCCCTCACCCCGCCAACTATGGCAAAGCCCAAAAGAAAAATTCCTATACTTCCCATCCATAAATTAGTAACTATCGTAAGAGCCAAACTAGTAACCCCAAGACCTATTACAAAAGGCCAAATACTTCCTTCGGGGAAAGCTCCAACAGAACCTTGTCCCGAAGCGATTGTAGCATCAGGTAAATCTTCAGGCCGAGGATCCATTCTTCTTGACCACCAAAAAAGATATGCCCCGGGAAGAGCTCCTAGTCCCATAGAAAAAAATAACATTACAGAACCGGCATCTTCGAAACTGGTATACCAATAGATGAGAAAGATAATCAAGAAAAATAAAGCGACAGATATAAATATTTTAGCTTCAGTTTTCATCGAGGCAACCCTTCTCCTTTTTCCTTCATTTCCTTCAATCTAAAATCCCACAAAGGAGAATCAGAATAAATAGGAGGCAATGAAGTAAAATTTTTCGGAGGAGGAGGCGAGGTTGTGGCCCATTCCAAAGTGTGTCCTAACCAAGGATCTGGACCTGACAAAATTGGCTTTTTCCAAGAGACCCAGAAATTGATTATAAATAAAATCATCGAAATAGAAATTATGTAAGCGCCCACAGTAGAAATTTGGTTAAGCAATGTAAAATGTTGCCCAGGATAATAATGAGCATACCTTCTAGGCATTCCCATACTTCCTAAAATATCTTGAGGCAAAAAAGTAACATTCATTCCTATAAACAAAATCCAAAATTGCGCTTTACCTAAACCGTGATGTAAAAAGCGCCCCGTCATCTTGGGATACCAGTAATAAACTCCTCCAAAACCAGCAAAGACAGTTGTAGCTATCAAAACATAGTGGAAATGTGAGACAACAAAATAAGTAGCATTGGTTCCAAAGTCCAAAGGAGGAGAGGCAAGCATCACCCCTGTAATTCCTCCCCATAAAAATACTAAAAGAAAACCAATAGCAAACAACATAGGGGGCTCAAAAGTAAGCTGTCCTCCCCACATGGTACCTATCCAGTTGAAAAATTTAATTCCAGTTGGGACTGCTATCAAATAAGACAGAGCCGAAAAAAACGGCAGCAAAACAACACCAGTTGTAAACATATGGTGTGCCCATACACCCATGGATAATCCCGCTATGGCCAGTGTTGCCAATACTAGACCTTTATATCCAAATACTGGCCTACGAGAAAACACAGGTAATATCTCAGTAACAATTCCGAAATAAGGCAAAGCTGCTATATATACTTCTGGGTGACCAAAAAACCAAAACAAATGTTGATACATAACCGGTATACCGCCCCCAGAGACAGTAAATACATGTGCCCCCAGGACTCGATCAGCTAAGTTAAGAGCAAAAGCTGCTGTAAGAACCGGGAAAACCAACAAGGCCAGAATTGAAGTCACAAACATATTCCAGGTAAAAATAGGCATTCTCCACATAGTCATACCTGGAGCTCTTAGGGTATAGACAGTAGCGACAAAATTTACTGCTGTAAGGATGGTGCCCAAACCCGCTATACCTATACCTACATACCAAAGATTTTCCCCCATGCCAGGAGAAAAAGGTGAATTAGATAAAGGAGCATAGGCATACCATCCAAAGTCAGCAGCACCGCCTGCTGTAAAAAACCCTGAAACAGTAATGATAGAACCAAACAAGTAAAGCCAATAAGATAAAGCATTGAGCCTGGGGAAAGACATATCAGGAGCGCCTATTTGAAGGGGAACTATATAATTACCCAATCCAAATGCAAAAGGACCTACAAATAAATACATCATTATGGAGCCATGCATGGTAAATAGTTCATTATAAAAATGCTGACTTACAAAATGATTATCTGGAAATAATAGCTGAGTGCGGATAAGTTCAGCCAATACCCCCGATATGGCAAACAAAATCAAGGAGGTAACGATATAGCTAAGACCGATCACTTTATGATCTGTACTAGTCAACCACTTTAATAACCCAGTAGGTCCTTCGTGGTGAGAAGGTTCATGCGATCCTATAGTGGAACGTTCTTCAGTTACAGTCATGCTGTTGCCTTTCCATGGTTGGAAGCTAACCAAACTTTAAATGCTGCAGGAGTTATTGCTTTTACATAAAAAAGCATGTTGTCATGATGAAGTCCACAAAACTCAGAACATTCTCCTAGGTAAGTTCCTGGTTTTGTAGCATTGAAATCAAAAGTATTTTTTACTCCTGGAATTGCTTGTCTTTTGAATAAAAACTTTGGAACATAAAAAGAGTGAATTACATCGCTAGAAACTAAATTTATACGTACAGGAACCTTAGTAGGAATTACTAGTGTTGGACGACTTCCAGGATTAGTAGTTGCAATAGTAATATTTTGCTTTGGATAATTAAATTTCCATCCCCACTGAAAAGCAGTGACTGTTACTTTTACAGCAGGGTTAGGTACAATTTTGTCAACTTTGTGTTCAGATTGGATTGTGAAATAAAATAGACCAATTACTATAAGAATTGGAATTACTGTATAAGTAATTTCTAATGGAACATGATACTGAGTCTGACTAGGAATTGAATTTCCCTTTTTCCTAAATTTGAATACAGAATAAAGGATCAGACCCCAAACAAAAATTCCTATTGCCAAACCTAAGGTCATAGATCCTTGCCAAAGGTTAAACATAGAATTACCTTGAGTGGTAGCTGGATGTCGGGAGCCGTAACTGGGCAATCCATTACATGCAGACAGACCAATAGCCAACGCTGATAATGCCAATAAACGGCTAAGTCTGAACCTGAAAAACGTTATTAGGTATTTGGAACTTTTAGTTAACTTTTGCACAATAGTGTTACATTATCGACATTATCTTCACTATGCATAATCACAGTAAAAAAATTTTTGCCCCCAGTTATTCATCCAAGTCAACCATAGATTCAGCAACTTTTAATGCTTGAGCTATTAGAGTTTCAATGCTTATAGAACTATCTTTATTTCTGCGATCAGCAACATATCTTCCAACTAGATAAGTAGCCAAAGGAGCATTTTTGCGTTCTGTCCCATGAGCTACTACTTTAGCTATTTCCAACAATAAAGTTATCTGTTCAGGATCTATATCTAAAGATTCCAAGGAAGTATCTGTGGAATTAAGTAGTTCTTTACCATAAAGATTCAACCAGCTAGTAGTACTTTTATCTTCATTCATACTTTTACATCGATCTTTCTTTGTCGTGAAATAATTAATTTAATCTTCTATTGAAACCACAAAAAGCTTCTATATTAAGTTATCTTTTCAACAATGACTACTCCACCTCTACATCCATCTTTATCGTCATTGTCTTTCCTATTAGGGATATGGAGAGGAACAGGAAAGGGCAAATACCCTTCTATTGAAGATTTTGAATATGGAGAAGAAATATCTTTTTCTCATGTAGGGAAACCATTTTTAATCTACACTCAACGTTCTTGGGATCTCCAAAATCACAATGGACTCCATATTGAATCTGGGTATCTACGACCTGTAGGCAATCATAGAGCTGAATTGGTCTTATCTCAACCAACTGGAATTACAGAAATGCATGAAGGAGAAATCATTTCAACCAAAGTTGAATTTTCGACTCTAGAAGTTAGTTGTACTCCAAGTGCCAAACAAGTCTCTAGTGTAAAAAGAATATTAGAAGTTACAGGAAAAACTTTAAATTATAATGTTGCAATAGAAGCAGTTGGATATCCACTGCTTCCTCACTTGACCTCTCAATTGGTATTGAGTTAAATTTAAATATTTTTTTGCTGTTTTGGTTCCTTGCTTTCGCCGCTGAAATTTAAATCTTGTTCGTTTTGACTAGCTTTAGATCCTTCTTGAACTCCTTTTTGAAATTCATGAGAAGCAGAGCCTAAAGAACGAGCAAGTTTAGGTAACTGACTTCCTCCAAAAAGAAGAAATACAACAACTAATACAATAAGTAAATCTGGGCCTAGTATGTCTGCTAGCAACAAAGGAAACACCTTTTCTTTCTGGTTTTCAATCCTTATCCAATAGACTATCTTTGTTGTGGTCTTTTCTCTAATTAAGTCTTTAATATTTTGGTTTCTATAAAGCTGAATACAAGAACAACTCTCTCATTGTATTTAAAAAATATCCCTTAAGTTCAAATATTGCTAATTGAACTATTTTTTAAATAGTTTTAGTAGTTTGCCTCTTATAAAGATAAGATGACAAATATTTCCTAAAACAAATTGGATAATTTATGAACAATTTAAATAATTATTCTGCTAACCCTAATGATTTTGCTCGTAAGCTTTTTTCAGGTCTACCTCAACGCTATGACTTATTAGCTCAGTTGTTGTCTTTCGGGCAAGATTATCGTTGGCGAGAAGAAATGGTATCACACCTAGCACCTCATCAACCTAATCACGTTCTAGATGTTGCTACAGGCCCTGGAGGAGTAGCTCGAATGTTGATTAAAAAAGGGGTTCGAAAAGTTACAGGTGTTGATTTAAGTCAAGATATGCTTTATCAAGCCAAAGCAAATATCACAAGGCTTAATCTAGAAAATAAAATAAATTTAGTTTTATCCAAGGGGGAAGAACTTCCCTTTAGTAATAAAACTTTTGATGGTCTTAGTTTTACCTATCTTTTACGGTATGTTGTTGATCCTTCTAAAACCATAAAGGAACTTAGTAGAGTTCTCAAATATGGAGCTCCCATGGTCAATTTAGAATTTTATATACCTCAAAATTATTTTTGGAAATTCCTTTGGTCTTACTATACAAAATATTTATTACCAGCTCTAGGAAAACAACTGGGAGGACAAGCATGGGAAGAAGTAGGAAGATTCTTAGGACCAAATATTGAAAATTATTACAACAATTTCAACCTAGAACAACATCTACAAGCATGGAAAGAGGCCGGGTTTGAAAATGTAGCTTATAAAACTATGAGTGTTGGGGGTGGAATCATCTTCTGGGGCACAAAAACTAATGGATGAAGACCTTCCTCCAGCTTTTTATATAAAAAAATATGGTAATTGGAGAACTGACAGTATAAATTTATTGCATTTTCCTTACACAGCTTGGAATCTTTCTTACATTATCATTGGAGCTTGTCTTAGTAATGTGGTCCACATCAGTCGTCTTGTTTTTCTCCTTCTAGCATTTTTCTTTGGGCTAGGTATTTGTGCTCACGCTTTAGACGAACTAAAGGGACACCCTTTACAAACTTGTTTTTCTGACAGAAATTTAAAAATTGCAGCCATAGTATCTATTTTGATTGCAATAGGACTTGGAATTTTAGAAATTCAAAAAGTAGGACTAGGGCTTATAATTTTTATACTCATTGGAATATTTTTGACTTTTGCATATAATTTAGAGCTTTTTAACGGTTATTTCCATACTGAAATTGGATTTGCCTTATCTTGGGGAGCATTTCCAATTTTGACCAGTTTCTATGTACAAGCCCATACTCTTTCTTTAGGAGCAATAGTAGTAGCTATTGCAATTACAATTTTTTCTATTATTCAAAGACGACTTAGTACTCCTGCTCGATTTTTAAGAAGAAAAATTACTAAAATAAAAGTAAGTGGAAAGAATAATTTAGGAGAAGATATTTACCTAGATCAAAATTTCTTCTTACACCCACTAGAATCAGCACTAAATCTATTGTCATGGAGTTTTGTTATTTTGTCCTTAGGTCTGTTGATTCTTAAGATAAATAATTCATAATTAAAATTATTAAATAACTATTCTATGATTTAGATTTAACAACTACCAACTGAACTAATAGGAGGAAAAATGACTCTTCAACTTGGCGATATAGCCCCAGACTTTACCGCTGATACCACCCAAGGCGAAATAAGGTTTCATGAATGGCTAGGAGATAGCTGGGGGATCCTCTTTTCGCATCCTGCTGATTTTACCCCAGTTTGTACAACCGAGCTTGGAGAAGTTGCACGACTCAAGCCAGAATGGGACAAACGAAACACTAAGGTTATAGGTTTGAGTGTAGATTCAGTCTCAGATCACAAAGAATGGGCTCAAGACATTCAAGAAACCCAAGGTCATGGATTAAATTTCCCTATGATTGGAGACCCAGACCGAAAAATAGCTTCTCTATATGGAATGATTCATCCAAATTCTGGGAGCACCCTTACGGTTCGCTCTTTGTTTATTATAGGTCCAGACAAAAAAATAAAACTTTTTATAACTTATCCTGCTAGTACCGGACGTAATTTTGCAGAAATCTTACGAGTGTTGGATTCTTTGCAGCTTAGCTCTACCTATAGCGTAGCTACGCCTGTCAATTGGCAAGAAGGACAAGACGTCATAATTTCTAATACTGTTTCTGATGAAGAGGCCAAAGAAAAATTTCCAAAGGGGTTCAAAACTATCAAGCCTTATCTAAGACTCACCCCCCAACCCAACAAATAACCCTTTAGAAAAATATAAAAATATAAAAAGAAGTGGGAAATTCCCACTTCTTTTTATTTAAAAATAGCTTTTATTTGCTTTTTGTTTAAAGAATTAAAATAAGTTTATTGACTCTAATAATGGGAACGGCATTGATATGGCTCGGCTTCGTCGTTCAGATCCCACTACAGCAGGAATAACTCGCCTTTATTACAATAATTCGTTCAAATATGTAGACTCCAATGGAAAAACTATTACCGACTCTAAAACCTTAGAGCGCATAAACTCTTTAGTCATCCCCCCCGCTTGGACTCATGTGTGGATTTGTGATCATGACCGGGGTCATATTCAAGCAGTAGGAATTGATTCTCGAGGTAGAAAACAATACCTTTATCACCCCAAGTGGAGGAATCAACAAGACAAGAAAAAATTCGACCATATGGTCGAATTTGGCAAAGCTTTGCCTCTTTTGCGTAAACAATGTTTAGAGTTGATGAACCAAAACGGTCTTTCTTATGAAAAGTCCTTAGCTAGTGCTGTCTTTTTGTTAGATCTTGGGTTATTTAGGATTGGAATGGAAGATTATGCTCAAGAAAACAATACTTATGGATTGGCTACTTTAGAAAAAAGTCACGTAAAAATTAAAAATGATGTTGCTATTTTTGATTACACAGCCAAAAGCAACAAAAGAAGAATTCAATCTATATCTCATCCTAAAACTGTTGAAATAATAAGAATTCTCAAAAATAGGAGATCTGGAGGGAACCAACTTTTAGCTTATAAAGATAAGGGCAAATGGATGGATGTAACGTCTTTTCATATAAACTCTTTTATAAAATCCATGACCGGGTCTAATTTTAGCGCTAAAGATTTTAGGACTTGGAGAGCCACTAATTTAGCAGCTATAGCTCTTGGCGTCTCCTCAAATGCAGTTTCTACTACAGCAAAGAAAAAAGCTGTTACACGAGCGATAAAAGAAGTTTCATACTATTTAGGAAACACTCCTGCAATCGCTCGCTCTTCCTACGTAGATCCTAGAATTATAGATAAATATTTCCAGGGAGAGACAATAGAAAAAACCCTAATTGAAATAGGTTACGACACAGATAAAGGGATTCCAGCTGTAGAAGGAGCTATAGAAGAAGCTGTCTTAGATCTTCTTATATAACAATTATTGTTTTTAAAATATTTATTCAAATTCTAATGATTAGTCTCCACAAGTTAGGCTTTTCTTTTTACGGGTATTAAAATAATTCGCTTATAAAATATTATTCTCGCAATCATTTTCAAATTTCTTACAAGGAGAACTATGCAAACACGAGTTTTAGGAACTGACAAGGCTGCACTAAAAGTTTCAGCTATAGGGTTGGGATGTATGGGGATGAGTGAATTCTATGGAGGAAGAGATGAACAACAAGCTATAGAAACTATCCACAAAGCTATTGATTTGGGAGTCAATTTCTTAGATACAGCTGATATGTACGGTCCTTTTACCAATGAACAATTAGTGGGAAAAGCGATACAAAACAGACGAGATCAGGTAATAGTAGCTACTAAATTTGGAAATGAAAGAAGACCTGATGGAAGCTGGGTTGGAATCAATGGTAAGCCAGAATATGTACATAAAGCCTGCGAAGCTTCCCTAAAAAGACTTCAAGTAGATGTAATAGATCTATATTACCAACATAGAGTAGATCCAAATGTACCAATAGAAGATACTGTAGGGGCCATGAAAGAACTCGTAGACCAAGGTAAAGTACGCTATCTTGGCTTATCTGAAGCAGGTTCTCAAACTATTAGAAGAGCGCACAGTACCCATCCTATTACTGCCCTTCAAAGTGAGTATTCTTTATGGTCTAGAGATGTAGAACAAGACATATTACCAACTATTGAAGAATTAGGTATTGGCTTTGTTCCTTATAGCCCCCTAGGAAGAGGTTTTCTAAGTGGAAAGATCAAGTCTATAGAAGATCTAGATCCTAATGATTATCGAAGAAACTCACCTCGTTTTCAAGGCGATAATTTCCAAAAAAATCTTGACTTGGTTGAACAAATAGAAAGTATAGCCAAAGAAAAAGGAATTACTCCTGCTCAATTGGCTCTTGCTTGGGTGTTGAAACAAGGGGAGAATTTTGTTCCCATACCTGGAACAAAGCATATTGAATACCTAAAAGAAAATTTAGGTTCTTTAGAAGTTGAAATATCTCAACAAGACCTCGAACGAATCAATAAAGTTGCACCTAATGGAGTTGCTGCTGGAGATAGATATTCAGATATGAGTTCTATAAATAGATAACCGTTCTTTTCAAAACGAAAGGACTCCTCAAGGAGTCCTTTCGTTTTGAAAAATAACAACATCTATTTTATTCATCAGATATTTTCTCAGAAGGAGCACCCAAAAAAACCTTATTGTGGGAATTGTTATTAGATCCTGGATGATGACCATAAGTTAACTCATCTGGCAACTCAACAGGTTCTTCAACTGGTTCAAAATCTTCTGGGCGTTCCTCTGTTTCTATCTCGGTATATCCACCTTTTTCATCTCTGACCAAAAGAGCCGGTCTGCTAGTTGGTTTTCCAGACCCTGTTTTTGCTAATTCTTTAGAAATGTAATATGCTGCAAATCCAACTATAACAGGCACAATAAATAGCAATGCTCTCAAAGTCATGAGTAAACCATTTAGAGAAACATGAAGCCAGTTAGCTATTACGTCATTTGCTCCAGCTAACAACATAACCGAATAAGCTGCCAAGGTAGCCGACCCTATCGCTGTTCGAAGCGGGTTGTCTCTAGGTCTATCTAACAATTGATGATATTGATGATCCTTAGTAAGATACTTTTCTTCTATAAAAGGCCACGCATATAACATTCCAAAGGTAAATCCAGGTAAAAGAACTCCTGCAAAAAATGGATTGGGAATGGTATAGCCAAAAGCTCTTATTTCCCAGTTAGGCATTAATCTTAAAGCCCCATCCAGCCAACCTATATACCAGTCAGGTTGAGTTGCTGCGCTTACTTTCCAAGCTTCATAAGGCCCATAGATCCAAATAGGATTAATTTCAAATAATCCTCCTAATAAAGCTATTACTGCCAAAGTAAGAAAGAAAAACCCTGTACTTTTAGCTGCATAGGTTGGCCACAGAGGAGAACCTACAACGTTTTTTTCAGTTTTACCCGGTCCAGGAAATTGAGTATGTTTTTGGCGAATCATGATTCCTAGATGAGCAACCAGAAGTCCTGCTATAATTCCAGGAATAATCAGTATATGAATCACATACAATCTAGGTAGAAACGCTGCTGCTGGATAATTTCCCCCAAAGATTATATAAGCTAACCAAGGACCGATAACTGGAACAGATAAAACTATTGAATAAGCTATTCTAATACCAGTTCCCGACATTAAATCATCTGGTAAAGAATAACCCGCAAAACCATTTACCACAGCCAAAATCATAAGAGTTACCCCAACAATCCAGTTGAGTTCTCGAGGCTTGCGAAAAGCGCCTGTAAAGAAAACCCTAGCCATATGGACAACGATGGCAGCTATAAAGATAATTGCGGCCCAATGATGCATCTGGCGCATCAATAGTCCACCTTTTACTCCAAAGCTTAGGTGGATTGTAGAAGCATAAGCTTGGGACATCTTTATCCCCCGCAAGGGGGCATAGCGTCCATGGTAAATAACTTGAGCCGTTCCAGGACTAAAGAATAAAGTTAAATATATGCCTGTTAAAATTAAAATTATAAAAGAATAAAGAGCAATTTCTCCAAGCATAAAAGACCAATGGTCTGGGAAGATTTTATTAAGCATTGTTCTGGCAAAACGTGCCATTCCAAGCCTGTCATCTATCCATAGGGCAGTTTTACCAGCATCTGTTTTTGGAGCTTGCTGAGTACTTGTAGTCGTTGAATTATTATTATTAGCCATATATTTTCTTCCTAAATAGCTTTATAGGGCTTAAAAGGACGGCGATGTTTATTAGTTTCCCAAAATTGAGGTCCTATTGGGACTAGATAATCACTTTGAGCAATTAGATATCCCTGTTTGTCTACTGTCAATGGTAATTGAGGTAGAGGGGTTGCAGCAGGACCAAAAACAGGTTTACAGCCATCTTTGATATCAAATAAAGATTGGTGACAAGGGCATAACAATTGTTGGGTTGCATGTTCATATAACCCTACTGGACAACCTGCATGAGTACATATTTTAGAAAAAGCGACATAGCCATTAGGAGACCAACTTAGTCGACCAGGTCTAGTAGCTAAAGGTTTAGAATCTGCTCTAATCAATAAAGTAGTAGAAACAGCCGAGTCCAAATGCCCTTCGGGAAATACTGTCAAAAATCCGCCTACTTCTATATCGGTAACCTTTATCGGTCGGTTATTGATATTTACCATACGAGAGCCAGGTCGCCATTTTGTATGATAAAGACTACCACCTGGTTGAGGCCCTAAAGATTTTAATGGGAATAAGCTCGCTAATCCAAATACTCCCATTGCTCCTAATAAAAGACGACGTAAAAAACTTCTACGTTTGATTGTCTCGCCTCTTGCAAAAGCAGCTTGAAATGCCTCTTTCTCAATATCTCTAGTAGGCATTTCTTCGCGTTCTTCTTGAAAAGGACCTTGGGGCATCAAACGTAGACCCCATTCACCTAAGCCGTAGCCTATCCCGCCTAAAGCAACAGCCATTGAAATCCCCAATACTGGAGTTGAGGCACCAAATTTAACATAGTCAACCATAAAGACTAAGCCGGCTATTATGCCGATAATAAAAGCTATAGCTATTTTGCGCTCACTGCGCTTTTCACTTGCAACAGCTTCATTGATTTCAACAGGTCGTTGTCCAATTATTTGACGTTCAGTTCCTCTTTGTTCGCTCATGCCCGCTCCCCTATCCAATAACTAACAAGAATCAAAACTCCTAAACCTCCCAAAATCCCCACATATCCCTCAGCTGTTGGCCCCACTGAACCAATAGGTAAACCTCCAGGAGATGCAGGATGGCGTAAATATAAAACGTAACGGACTATATTATTTACATCTGATTTAGAAAGAGTTTTAGGACCAAAAACCGGCATTTGCAAAGGTCCTGTTCTAATTGCTTCTGCAATTTGAGTTTTGGTAGCCATATGTAAATCGGGAGCATAAGTTCCATAACTCAAAGCAGCTCCTGATCCTGCAGCAGTAGAT
>JAJYPT010000130.1 GCA_021795135.1 Actinomycetes bacterium | reverse complement strand
TATAGATTTTGTTTTTATGAGATAATCTTGATTTATAGATCCAACCACCACAACATCTATAAAGTCATTCATTAGTCCTCCAATTTATTTAACTAATGAAGTGCCTCTTGCTTGTAGACCTGCAACGACCAATACAATAGCTACAAAAATATATTCATACAACGAAGGAAGCCCGATAAGAACTATTACATCATTTATGACTCCGATTAAAATGGCTCCTAAGGCAGCACCTACTATAGTCCCTCTGCCTCCCATAAAAGGTATTCCTCCTAAAATAACTGCTGCTATTGCTTCTAGAGAATATCCCTGAGCTGTAAGTGGATATATAGAACCTTGCCAAGCAGTAATCATTACTCCTGCCCAAGCTGCTAATGAAGCAGATATTACAAAAACTGAAGTTTTGATCCAAGTCACTTTTATCCCAGCTCTAGCCGCAGCCACTTGAGATGATCCTAATGCTTTTAGATGAATTCCATAAGAGGTAAAAGATAAAATTACTTGCCCAATTATTACAATCGCTAAAGCAATTAAAATCAATATAGAAATCCCCAAAACAGAACTTGCTAATCCACTAAAGCCAAAAGGTCGAGCAGGAGTCACACTCGAAGGACTAATGTAGCCTCCTCCTCCTATCAAAAGTGCTATTCCACGCATACCCCAGTAACTTCCCAAGGTAACCACAAAAGATGGAATATGGATCTTAGATACCAACAAACCAAGTCCCACCCCCAACAAAATAGACACAACCAAGGCAACCACAATGGCCAAGACAGAAGAAAAATCATGAAATACCACTAGCCAAGCTACAAACATACCAAAACTAGAAAGTATACTCTCTACCCCTAAGTCAATCGAACCAGCCATTATAACAAAAGCTTCTCCAACTGTTACTACAATTAGAAAACTAGAACTGACCAATAATGCACTGAGATTACCAAGAGTTAAAAAAGTTGGAGCGGCCCAAGTAGCTAATCCCATAGCAATAAGAAGGAATATAATAGGTCTTCTAACCGAGCCTTCTCCTCCACTTAATTTATGCAAGGCTGTTTTCTGAGTCTTCAAATAATTCATGACTGCTAAAAAATCCTATCTTTATTTTTATTGTTTATTTATCTGGAAACATTAGATGGATCAGCTCACTTACACTGATGTTATTATTTTCAACAACATCAGTAATGCGGCCTCGATTGAATATAGCTATTCGATCACAAACTTGGACAATATCTTCTAAACGATGACTTACTAGTATGACTGTTTTACCTCTTTGTTTGAGACCTTTGATGGTATCCATAACTCTATCTACTTGAGCAATTGATATTGCACTAGTAGGTTCGTCCAATAAAACAATTTCTTGGTCAAACAAAAGAGCTCTTGCAACAGCTACCAGTTGCCTTTCGCCTCCAGAAAGATTAGATATCAAGTCATTAGAATCTATTTTGGTCTTCATGTCTGCCAAAACATCTTTTGCTTTTTGACGCATGGTTTTTACATCTAAGAAAAGTTTTTTATGCAGCTCTTGACCTATAAATAGGTTTTGCCAAACACTAAGGTCAGGTGCCATAGCTAAATCTTGATATACCATTTCCATCTTTAGCTCTTTTCTTGAATGAGCTGGTGAAGAAATCAAAACAGGATTACTTCGGTATAAAAATTGGCCTGAATCAGCTTGGTTATAGCCAGTGAGCAATGATAAGAAGGTAGATTTGCCTGCTCCATTGTCACCGACTATGCCCAAAACTTCGCCTGAAAATACATCCAAAGTTACATTGTCTATAGCTAGAACCGAACCAAAAGTTTTGCATAGATTTCTCACAGACAAAACCACATCAGAAAAAGTTGTCTCTTTAGCTGTGCTCATTTGCTCGGATATGATTTAGATTTTCCATATGGAAGAGGAGGAATAATCGAAGGAGTACCCCATCCAGATATTTTCGAGACATTGGATTTAGTAACCAAAGTCATAGGAATAGTGATATTTCCATTAGGAAACTGAGAAGTAGGAGGCTTAATTTTAGAGGATAAGTAGTTATTCATTGCCTCAGTTGCCCAAAATGCCTCTACAAAAGGAGAGTGAGTCACTGTATCTAATTGAGTTCCTTTACTAATCGCACTCAAACTCTCAGGTTGTGCATCGGCTCCAGTAATTACAACAGATTTACCTGGAGTTATGTTGTGAGATTTGAAAGCATTTATAGCTCCAAGCGCCATTGCATCATTTCCTGCAACAACAAGTTGAATATTGGTAGTTTTAGCTAAAAACTCATTCATAAGCGTAGTAGCTGTAGCAGTATCAAAATTAGCAGATTGATTTAGTACTATTTTGGCTGACCCATTAGCTATATAAGGTTTCAATGCACTCATTGCTCCAGCTAACCTATCAATTGCTGTAGATGATCCTAAAGTGCCTTGCAAAATAGCCACATGCCATGGTTTAGGAATATTATGAGAGCTAAGCCAACTTAAACCGTAAGAGGTTTGCTTAAAACCAAGAGTTTTATCCTTGTCCCCAATAAAAGCTATTCGAGCAGAAGGAGAACTTAAATCTCTATCTATTGTAATAACTGGCACTCCCTTACTCATAGCATTACTAGCAGCTGAAGTAACTGATCCATTTACAGGATTTAGAATAATTCCCTTGGCACCTGCTGCAACAGCTTCGTTTATATCTGTGATTTCAGTAGAAGCAGAACCTTGGGCATCTAATATTCTCAAAGATAAATTCGGATAATGTTTTATTGCAGCTTTTATCCCTTGAGCCATAGGTGCAAAATAAGGAGGCGTATAGCCGGTAAATATAAAATATACTGTTTTTTTAGATGTTGTCGAAGCAGCTGTTCCCCCACATGCCGAGACCAAAAGTGGCAATCCCAAAAGTAGAACACTTATCTTTTTCGATAACTTTTTAGAAGCATAGCTTTTTTTATAAAAGCTTATCTGTGATTTAACATTCCTAATATTTTTCATCTGATTCCCCCAGTATTAGTTTTCATTTGATTCCCCCCTGTTATATCTAGATAGATATAACAAAATTTCTATAATTTAGTTTTAGACAAATTCTAGATATATGGCTCCTTTCTAAATCGCATACTTACACCCACAAGAACGTCGAATACTGAGCTCAACTGGCAGTACTTGTTTGGAAAAATTGGCTTTGGGATTTTGCATTGATTCCAATAACATTTCAATAGAGACCTTGCCCATTTGCTCAATCGGTTGATTTATTGTGCTAAGAGGTGGGCAAGTAAAAGCTGCCTGGGAAATATTGTCAAAAGATACTATTGCAAAATCTCTAGGTATATCTAGACCAGTTTCTATTACCGCTCGTAAAGCACCTATGGCTTGGCTATCAGTAGAAACAAATAAAGCTGTTATAGACCCATTAGTTTCAAGTAGTTTTTTTACAGCAAAATACCCTTGCAAAGAGCTAAACTCACTTCGAATTAATAAGTTGGGACTAGCTTCTAACCCTGCTTTTTCCATCGCTTTTTGCCAACCACGATAGCGATCTGCTGAAGGAGTAAGATCGCTGGGTCCTGCCAAACAAGCTATATTTTTATGACCATGCCAAAGAAGATGTTCAGTTGCTAAATATCCACCTGTTTCATTATCAGCAACTACTGTAGAAACAGATAATTTGTCATCTACTAAACGATCTACAATGACAAAGGGTAAATCTAATTTTTGTAATTGCTCAAGACTTCTAGTCGTAGACACAGAAGAAACAAGCAAAAGACCATCGACTTGGCGCTCAGAAAAAGCTCTTATGTAGTCGATTTCTCTTTCTTGATCATTAGAAGCATTTCCAATCAGAAGTGTATAGCCATTTTCATAAGCTATATCTTCAATAGATTGAACCAAAGCAGCAAAAAATGGATTAGAGCTATCAGGAACAATCAATCCCAAAGCCAAAGTTTTTTTAACCCGCAAAGCCCTAGCAATGCTATTTGGCCGATAATTAAGTTTTTCTATTGCCTCTAGAACTTTTTGTTTAGTAGATGGAGAAACTTTACGCGGACCATTATTGACAACATAACTTACCACTGATGCCGAAACTCCAGCTAATTGAGCTACCTCATCTCTTGTTGTCAATTCCAACTCTCTTATAAAGGTTATCTACACGTGTAGATATGTTAGCTCTATAAGATATCTAAAACAAGAAAAATTTTCAAAAAACAAGTTGAGGTAGTTCACAAAAACACAATTTTCAACTTAACCATCAAAAGTATTGGTTTGGTAAATACAAATATCATTGAAAAGAAAGTTAAGTTTAAGGAGTTATAAAGATTTTTTTGGATAATACAAGCAATAAAGAGCGTAACCCTTACTGGAGTCCATTATCTAATAAATTTCCTTTCTTGATCTAATAGGTGGGGAACTAATAGACCTCAAGAGGGGGGGACTCTTGGAAAAGATTTAATTTCAATAGATAGTGGAACTCCAGTACTTTATGCTGGGATGATTATTACAAATCCATCCAGCACGTCAAGTAAAGACTCATTTTTCAATTTCACTTTATTTATAAAAACGTTTTGTGTTCGTCTTTGTAAATCGTTTACAACTCTATTAAAACATAGGTAAGTGAATTTAAAATAACAAACAATAAACAACTAAACAATTTTTAGAAAGATTTAAAATTAATATTCCTCATTAGCTTTATTTAAAAAATTTAAAACTTAAAATAAATCTCTTACATTCGTTGCTTTCAACTTTGCTGAAAAATTCTATAATTTCCACTAGCTATTTCGATAATCTGAGGCTCCTATTACTTTGTTTAATCTTAATTAGATTTTTAAAATAAAAAAATTAGCCTATGTGATTACTTTCATCTCCAATGATCAATTTTTAAAATTCAACGATAAAAAATAAAGTAAATTCACTAATTACGTTTAATCCATTTTATAAATAATATCCAAATACTATTTATAAAATGGATTAATTATTACAAGGACGAATTTATATAATTCGTCCTTGTAATAATTGGTTTTATAACTTTATATACTATTATTTTTTATTGTTTTGCCATACTGAGGATTGATGATTTTTCTTCGGAACAAATATTTTTTGCCCCATACCATAACGCCTTAG
>JAJYPT010000129.1 GCA_021795135.1 Actinomycetes bacterium | reverse complement strand
CCAATACTAGAAAAACCCTATATAGTTGTCCACCCTGGCGCTTCTGTTCCAGCAAGGGCATGGTCTGTTGAAAAAAATATTCAGTTGGTAGCAGCTTTAGCTGATGAAGGTTATCAAGTGGTAGTCACAGGTGCGCCTAAGGATATAGCTCTAACTGCCAAAGTTAGCCAAGGTTGTAATCCAAATGTCAAAGATATGGGAGGAAAGACAACTTTAGAGTCCTTAGCAAGACTTATTAGAGATGCAGATGCATTGATAGTAGGAAATACTGGACCTGCTCATATCGCTGCAGCTGTAGGTACTCCTGTATTATCACTGTTTGCTCCTACGGTACCTTTTTATAAATGGAAGCCTTGGATGGTAAAAACAGTAGTTTTTGGGGATCAAAGTATAACTTGTAGAGGATGTAGATCAAAAAAATGTCCTTTTGATACTCAAAAATGCTTAGATTCGATAGAAATTGGAGAGATTTTAGAAGCATTGAGAAGTATTAAATAAAAAATTCTTAGTTCAGAAATATGGACGAATGCATAGGTTTTTTAGAAAAGGAGAAAAGAAATAAATTGTCTTTAATGAAACTAAAAAACAAATTTTTTGTTGTGAAAAAAAAATATAAGAAATGAAAATAGCATTAGTTTCTGAACATGCTAGTCCTTTGGCAACTATAGGAGGAGTTGACTCAGGGGGACAAAATATATACGTTGCTGAATTGGCTATAGCTCTTGGCTCTTTGGGTGTAGATGTAGAAGTTTACACAAGAAGAGAAGACCCCGATATTGCTGCAGAAGTAGTTTTGTCTCCTGGGGTAATAGTAAAACAAGTAGACGCAGGTCCTCCACAATATTTACCAAAAGATTCTTTATTTGTTCATATGGAACAATTTTCAAAAGAACTAGTAAAGGCTTGGACTCTAAGCAAACCTGATCTCATTCATAGCCATTTTTGGATGTCTGGTTATGCATCTTTGAAAGCAGCTCAATTTTTTTCAATACCAGTGGTACAGACTTTTCATGCTCTTGGAACAACTAAGAGGCGTTTTCAAGGAAATGCCGACACGAGCCCTCCTGAACGCCAAGTTATAGAACCTATGTTGGCAAAGAAGGCAAATCACCTTTTGGCTACTTCTACTCACGAAATATCTGAACTTATGGCAATGGGTGCAAGTTATGAATCTATTTCTGTCATACCTTGTGGAGTAGATTTAGAAATTTTTTCTCCTTGTGGTCCAGCAGAACAAAAAAGCCCTTCTATTCCTAGAATTGTAGTTGTAAGTCGTTTAGTTGAAAGAAAAGGCATCGGAGATGTAGTTTTTGCCCTATCGCATCTAGACAAGGGCGAACTTGTTATTGCAGGGGGGCCAAGTAAAGACGAATTGTATTTAGATCCTGAAGTTATAAGACTAAAAGCAATTGCAAAAGACCTAGGAATTTCTCACCGAGTAGATTTTAGAGGCCGTTTAGATAGAGACGAGCTTTCTTGTTTGTATCGTTCGGCTGATGTTGTGGTCTGTGTTCCGTGGTATGAACCTTTTGGGATGGTGGCTTTAGAAGCAACTTCTTGTGGCGTTCCTGTTATAGCTTCTTCGGTTGGAGGTTTGTTAGACACGATTGAAGATGGGGTAAATGGAATACTGGTTCCGCCTAAAAATCCCAAACAAATAGCAATTGAGCTAAAAAAACTATTAGATCAAACTGACTTTAGGAGATCTCTAGGTCAAATGGGAGTTGTAAAGGCAAGAAGTAGATATGGATGGAACCAAGTAGCTAATGAGATATTGAAAGTTTATGAAGAGGTATTATCCCATTCTTCAGTAGGAACAGGACAGGTAATGTTATGACAAAATTAGGGTTGCAACGTTTGCAAGATTTAACTCAAGCTATCGAAAAACTAGCTTCCCAAATCCCCCAACTTGAAAATTGGGCTCAAACTTTATCCGAAGTCCTGCTTTCTGGAGGAAGGTTTTTGATAGCAGGAAATGGCGGAAGTGCTTCTCAAGCTCAACATTTAGCTGCTGAGTTAGTAGGACGCTATTGTAATGATAGAACTCCTTTTAGCGCATTGGCTCTACATATGGATACAGCTAGTTTTACTGCGATAAGTAATGATTATGGTTTTGAAGAAGTCTTCGCCCGTCAAGTCCGTGCCCATGGACGCAAAGGAGATATATTTTTAGGCATTTCTACCTCGGGTAATAGTCCTAATGTTTTATTAGCAGCTCAAGAAGCTAATAATAAAGGTTTGATTACTTGGGCTCTTACTGGTCCTCATCCTAATGAGCTGGCAGTAATGTCTCAACAAAGTATTCGCGTACAAGCAAGCTCTACTGCAACTATTCAAGAGGTTCATCAAGTTGTGATTCATTTACTTTGTGAAGCTTTTGACTCTAATGTTTCTATGTCAGAATCCAAAACTTCTATAGATTTATCCCAACTATCCAAAGAGTCCGATCAAGCTCCTATGCAAATATGGTAGAGACTCCTTTGATAGTAGTCATAGGTGATTCAGTAATAGATAGAGATGTATTTGGAATTGCTAATCGGGTTGCTCCTGATGCTCCTGCTTTAGTAATAAATGAGCAATCTGTATCATCGAGACCCGGAGGAGCTGCTTTAGCTGCTATTTTAGCCGCCGAAGAAGGAAATGAAGTAGCACTTGTAACTTCAATCAATTTAGACGCTAGTGGTCAAGAACTTGTTGGTCTTATTGAAAGTAAAGGAATTCGTTTATTCAATATAGACAGTTGTGGAACTACGGCTGAAAAAATTCGAATAATAAGCTCTGGTCAAGTTTTATTTAGACTTGACAAAGGAGACGATTTAGAAAACATAGGAGAGCTATCTCAAGAAAGCATCAATATAATTAGCTCTGCCAAAGCTATATTAGTTTCTGACTACGGAAGAGGTATAACCTCTCACTTGGGTCTTAGAGGCTTGCTTGAATCTTTAGCTTCACATATTCCACTTGTATGGGATCCTCATCCAAAAGGAGCAGAACCTGTATTAGGCACTAAATTAGTTACTCCAAATATAAAAGAAGCTCAATATTTTATTGATGGTTCTAATATACATACCCCAAAAGAGGATAACTATCTAACCAAGGCTAGTTTTTATGCATCTAAATTGTTGCAGAAATGGAAAGTTGAATCAGTAGCTATAACTTTGGGTAAACAAGGAGCTTTATATCTTGAACAGAATGGATCTCCTTTGGTTGTCCCAGTTCTAAAAGTTGCCAAGGGAGATACTTGTGGAGCTGGGGATTCATTTGCGGTAGCTAGCACACAAGCAATATCTAGTGGGGAATTAGGATTTAGAGCTGTATCAATTGCGGTTACTCATTCTACAAATTTTGTAAATCAAGGTGGTGTCAATGCAATTGTTAGGGAGGAAAAAATCGATCCTAGCAATTCAGAGCCATTTAGTATAGATGCATTTGAGCTAGCTAAAAATGTAAAATCTCAAGGTGGAGTAGTAGTAGCTACAGGGGGATGCTTTGATCTTTTGCATCCAGGTCATATTGATTTGCTAAAAAGAGCTCGCTCTTTAGGTGATTGCTTAATTGTTCTGTTGAATTCTGATGATTCTGTTTCAAATCTCAAAGGTCCAAATAGACCTATTCAGAATCAACTAATACGTAGTCAAATCTTACAAGCTTTAAAATATGTAGATGCAGTTGCAATATTTGATGAAGATAGCCCCCAAGAGATACTTATGAAATTACGACCCGATATCTTTGTAAAAGGTTCAGATTATTCTTTAGATACTTTACCTGAAGCAAAAGTAGTTTCTTCTTGGGGAGGCCAAGCTGTATTTCTTTCCCTCTTGGAGGGTTTTTCAACAACTGAATTAGTAAAAAGGATAAGGAAAATTGCAGATGAATAAAAAAGTATTTCCTGGAAATGTAATTATCACTGGAGGATCTTCTGGACTTGGAGCAGCGGTTGTAGATGCGGTTTTAAAAGCTGGGGGAACCCCTTTGGTTATAGATATAGCAAAACCTTTAGCAGATGTAGATCATGAAATTGTAGATATATCCAATACACGACAAGCTGAACAAGCTGTGGCTGAATTAGCAAAGCGTAGCGGCTCTATTGAAGCAGTAGTAACTGCTGCTGGTACAGATGCTTGTGGGAAATTAGAAGATATCGATCCCCTAGCATGGGAAAAAGTAGTCATGGTCAATCTATTGGGTACAGTTGCCATAGTAAGAGCAGCATTACCTCATCTTATCCAAACTCAGGGAAACATTGTTACAGTTGGTTCTACTTTAGGCTTGAGAGCTTTAAGTGACGCGAGTGCCTATTGTGCTTCAAAATTTGGAGTAGTTGGTTTTACTCGCTCTTTAATGATAGAACTAGCTGGAAGAGTGGGGGTTACTTTATTGATTCCAGGTGGGATGGATACGGCTTTTTTTGATGGAAGAGACCAACAATACAAACCTGGACCAGATGCCCAATTGATGAAACCCCAAGACGGAGCTGAAGCAGTTTTATTTGCCATATCCCAACCACCCACTAGTCAAATCAGAGAGCTAATTATAACTCCACCTACTGAACCTTCTTATCCTTGATTGGCTATTGGTCTAAAAGTTCAACAGCTTCAGCTATTGCAAGTAGGTCAGAAACACTTTTAGGTGAAAACCGTAGATTGGAATATTTAATAGTTCCTTTAGGGTCTAAAATAAATACAGAGCGTTTAGCTCTGTAGGTTTTTTCATTAAAAACACCTAATGCTTTAGCTAGTTGTCCATCAACATCTGAAGCTATGGGATAATTTATTTCAAGAACTTGTTTTAACTCCTGGTTTATTTCGGGAGAATCTACACTTACTGCCAAAATAGATATTTTATTAGTTTTAAATAGTTCTTGTTCTTGAGCAAAAGTTTCTAGTTGTCTATTGCAAGTAGGAGTTCCAGCTTCTTGAAAAAAAGTTATAAGTAAATTATTGCCTAGTAGAGAATCTAAATAAAATTCTTTGCCAGCTTCGTCTACCAATTTAGAATTGGGTATTTTATTGCCTGTTGAGATTGAATCCATCATAAGTATCTTACCAAAATGGGGTCGGGGTGGAAAGCCCATGACTTTAGTTCTGCGTTGTAGAACCCCACCGGGCTCT
>JAJYPT010000128.1 GCA_021795135.1 Actinomycetes bacterium | reverse complement strand
AAAGAAGCAATTCTGTCTTTGGGGGTAAAAATATTTGGATTTTTAGAAAAAGATGATCAACTCATTTGGAGAGATAGACATCTAGGTCTAATACCTGCCCTAGAACAAAAAGAAAAAGTAAAAAGATCCATTAAAAATCTAGCTAAGAAAATAAGTCAAAGCATAAACCTAAAAGACTTATTGCAAGCAGCCAAAAAAGCCCCGCTTCAGTTAGCACAACTACCATTGCTTCCCCCTAAGATAGGAGATGTTAAAATAGGTGTGGCTTCTGGAGTTGCCTTTAGTTTTGTCTACCAAGACAATCTTGATGCGCTCCAAGCAGCTGGGGCACAAATTATAACTTTTAACCCTTTAAATGATGAACGATTGCCTCCAGATATAGATGCATTATACATAGGAGGTGGTTTTCCAGAAGTATTTGGAAAACAGTTGAGCAACAACAAAGCTTTATTAGCCCATACAAAAGAAAAGCTAGCACAAGGTCTTCCTACTTGGGCAGAATGTGGCGGAATGCTTTGGCTTGCTAATTCTTTAGATGATGTATCTTTATGTGGAGTAATAGACACCAAAGCCACAATGACAAAAAAACTTACTTTAGGCTACATAAAGGCACAAACAAAACATCTTAGTCCTTTAGGAAAAGCTGGACTAGAACTAAAAGGTCATGAATTTCACTACTCACACCTTGAGCCCCCAGGATCTGATCTAGTATTAAATACACGTTATGGTCAAAAAACAGAAGGTTTTATAACTGATTCATTGTTTGCTTCTTACTTACACATACACCTAGGGTCTAATTTTTTACCCGCTCAAAATTTTGTTTCTTCAGCAATCGCTTTTTCTAATAAACACAAACGAAAGCTTAAATAAAAGTAGGACTCATTGGACCAACAAATACAACAATCAAATTGCCTATATGGAATAGGAATAGGTCCTGGAGATCCGGATTTGATAACTATAGGAGCTCTAAAACTTCTCAAAAACCTAAGCACAATATTGGGACCAACCCTAGATATCAATCAAGCAGGAAGAGCAGAAACTATAGTTACTCAAGTGGTTCCTGATATAAAAATCAATCGAGTAGTCTTTCCAATGAGTAAAGATAAAAATATCCATAATTCCTATCTCCAAGCGGCTGAGTTTATTGCCCCTATTTTGGATAAAGAAAGTGTTGGATTTATCACATTAGGAGACCCTAATATATACAGCACTTTTTCTACATTAGCTAAAGTAATCCAAAGCATGAAACCACAAATCAGTATCAAAACTATTCCAGGAATAACTGCTTTTCAATCTCTGTCATCTTTGAGCCAAACAATTTTAACTCAAGACAACCAAAGCCTTTCTCTAATTAGTGGATTGACTAACATACAAGAGATACAACTTCATTTAAGCCAGGTTGAAAATACAGTTGTCATTTATAAAGCTGGTAAAAATTTTTCTAAAATAGTTCAATTATTAAAAAAATATAATCGTTACGAAGACGCACTATTAGGAGAGTTATTGGGAATGGTCGAAGAACATATTTCGAAGTTAAAAGACTATCCCAAAAATGACGTGAGCTATTTGTCTACTATTATTGTTCCCTCTAAAGTTTCTACACATAAAGGCAATCTATGATTTCTTTTGTTGGAGCCGGTCCAGGAGCAGCTGACCTTATTACAATTAGGGGGCAAAACCGGATTGCAAGAGCCGATATTGTAATTTGGGCTTCTTCTTTAGTTCCAAAATCATTACTAGATCATTGTCAATCTAATCCTGTAATTTATGATTCAGCAGGCATGACCTTAGAAGATGTTATTTCAATATATGAAAAAAATCCTCACTCTAATATTGTCAGATTGCATTCAGGAGATCCTTCTATCTATGGAGCTATTCAAGAACAAATAAATTGGTGTCTCGAAAATAACCGAACTTTTGAAGTTGTACCTGGAGTAACTTCTTTATCTGCAACTGCTGCAGCAATTGGACGTGAACTTACCATTCCAGGTGTTTCTCAAAGCATTATCTCAACTCGTTTAGCTAGCCGTACTTCTTCTTCTATGCCAAAAAAAGAATCCATTACAAAATTCTCCTCTCATGGAACTACTATGGCAATATTTTTATCAGCCTCAAAACCAAAACTACTCCAAGAACAATTATTAGATATATCTAGTAACTACAATGAACAAACTCCAGCCGTAATTGGAATCAGAATAAGTTGGCCTGATGAACAAATTATATGGACAACAGTTGGACAATTGGCAAAAGATATTATCAAAACTAAAATAAAAACAACTGTAATTGTCCTAGTAGGTCCTGCTTTAAAAGAAACAGGAAAGCGAAGCAACTTATATTCTCCAACTTTTGCACATGGATTTAGAAAAAAATCTTTAGTTGGATCCACAAAAAGTAGACCTAGCAAAAAAGAATGATGGCCAATGGAATCGCCAAAACCTCCCTATGAACCAGAACTTAGCCCTGAAATAACCCAAGTTACAAAAGGACTACGCAAAGGTTGGACAACTGGAACTTGTGCTGCAGCTGCTGCTAAAGCTGCTGCTATAGGACTGACAGAGGGCAAAGTTCCAAACGAAGTTGAGGTGGCTTTGCCTAATGGGAAATATGTAAAATTTGAAGTGGAGCCCCAAGCCAACAACAAAGCTGTAGTGGTAAAAGATGCAGGAGATGATCCAGACTGCACAGATGGGGCTCGAATGACTGCTGAGGTAAAGTACTCAGATACATCCGATACCATACTGACAGCAGGACCAGGGATTGGAACAGTGACCTTAGATGGTCTAGGAATAGAAATAGGACAGCCTGCAATAACTCAAGTACCAAGAAATATGATCCTATCTTCACTCCAAGAAGTAACTTCTAAAAAACTAGAAGTTATCTTTTCAGTTCCTGGTGGAGAACAAATGGCTGAAAAAACCACTAATGCTAGATTGGGAATAGTTGGAGGAATATCCATACTTGGCACTACTGGAATAGTAAGGCCTTTTTCTACTGCTTCTTATAGAGCTTCCATAGTTCAACAAATACAAGTAGCAGCAGCCCAAGGACAACATAACATTGTATTATCAACTGGTGCACGTTCAGAATCGGTTGCTATGAAAATTTTTCCTGATCTAGCACAAATATGTTTTATAGAAGTGGGAGATTTTACCGGAGTTGCTTTACGCAAAGCATCAGGTACTGGTTTTGAAAAAGCCATATTCGTGGGCATGGCAGGCAAGATAACAAAACTAGCAGCAGGAATAATGATGACCCATTATAAGCGTTCTAAAGTTGATGGAAATCTAATGGCTGACGTTGCTAGAGTCACCAATGCCCCTAAGTCGATAATAAAAGCAGCTACCCAAACCGATACTGCTAGATATTTTTATGAAGTTTGCCTAGAAAATGATTTCATCGCCCCCCTACAACAACTTTGTGTTTTAGCAAAACAATCTTGTGAAACATTTACTTCTCAAAAATTAATCGTTGAGGTTTTTATGGTTGACTTTGAAGGTGAAAAAGTGATTACAAGTGCCTAAAGTAATCTGGGTTATAGGAGTACTTGGTAAACAAGGCCTTGATGAACAGGCAAAAGAAATTCTGCAACAAGCAGACCTCGTAGTAGGAGGCACACGTCAACTAGCTGATTGGGGACCTTTTGAAAATCAATTAGAAATCGGCTCAAATTTAGATGAAACATTCCAAAAACTAAAAACTTATACAGGACTTGTTTGCATACTTGCTTCTGGGGATCCAGGTTTTTTTGGAATCCTAAGACAACTAAAACTAAATTTTACTAATACAGAAATCAAAACAGTTACGTCGCCTTCTTCGATATCTGTTGCTTTTGCTCGATTAGCAATACCATGGGATGACGCAGTGATAATTTCAGCTCATGGGCGACCACTAGACCAAGCAATCAAAATTGCAATACGATCTCCAAAAGTAGCTATTCTTACCTCGCCAAAAAATTCTCCCCAAGCTATTGGCAAGCAATTAATCGCTTTGGGTAAAGTACCCCAACAAATATTTGTTTGTTCTAATCTTGGATATGAACAAGAACAAATAAATCAGATAGATTTAAATGAACTAGCAACCAGGCATTGGGAGCCGCTATCTGTAGTAATTATTCTAGGTTTATCCTACAAAGACGAAGAAGACAAATCTAACTACATACAATCCATCAACACTAACTTCGACAATCCAAAGCCCTTGAGTTGGGGGCTAGACCAAAACCAATTTGAATTTCGAAATCAGATGATAACCAAGTCTGAAATTAGAGCTATAGCAATAGCTAAACTTGGTCTTCCCAAAGAAGGGGTTATGTGGGACATAGGATCAGGAAGTGGATCAATAGCAATAGAGTGTTCCTTGCTAAGACCCAATTTAGAAATTTTTGCAATAGAAAAAAATTCTGATGACGTATCGAGAATTAGGAGGAATGCAAAAAAACATAATGTAGAAATCACTATCTTAGAAGCCAAAGCTCCAGAAATTTTTCCTTCCCTAAAATTGCCTGATTGTATTTTTATTGGAGGTGGAGGTATCAAAGTACTTGAATCTAGTCTTGGCTACCTCAAAAAAGGCGGGTCTTTAGTTGCAACCTATACGTCCATAGATTCAGCCCTAAAAGCTTACCAACTACTTGGATCAATGATCCAAGTACAAATCGCTACAACAACTCCAATTCAGTTAAGTTCTATGAGATTTAGAGCAAATGATCCTGTTTTCTTAGCCTGGAATAATCCCAGAAAATAACTAATAACAAATTTACAAGAAACCTTTTTCGCGCATCTGTAGTACAAAACACTCAACCAACCTGAAGGCCTATCGATAGAATGAACAGTATTTCTTTATCTGAACTCAAAAAAGTGTAGGTATGTATACTGGTTATACTAAGCTCTGTTACAAATTAAATCCTTCTTTATTCTCTAATGCTGCTTGAGCCGCAGCTAGTCGCGCTAGGGGTACTCTAAAAGGAGAACAAGAAACATAATCTACAACATTGTTTGCAAATTTGATAGAAGCAGGATCTCCTCCGTGTTCTCCACATATACCTAGTTTGAGATCTGGATTGACTGATCTTGCTCTATCTCTGGCCATTTTCATCAATTGACCTACCCCTTCTACATCAATTGTCTCAAAAGGATTTTTCTCAAGAATTGACTTTTAGATCG
>JAJYPT010000127.1 GCA_021795135.1 Actinomycetes bacterium | reverse complement strand
GAGACGTTCTATAATTGCTGTGCCCAAAAAGCCTGTGGCTCCTGTAACGGCAATTTTTTTACCTGCTAGTTTTTCAAAAATAGTTTTCATTTATAATCCAGTTGTTCAAAATCTTTAAGATTTCGATTAATTATTTCTTTTTAGGAGGGGTATACCGTTTAGAGGTTACAGGATGAGTAGAATTTGATTTTTTGTTATTAGAGTTTCTTTTTGACATGCGCTTAGATTCTCTAGATTTAGGGGGAGGAAGTTTACCTTGGGCTATGGCTTGTCGTCTAGATTCTCGACTTGCTCTTACAAAAATCCAAGTTGAAAACCCAACAAAAGGCACAGCAAATAAAAGAATATATTGTTTAGGCCAGGGGGCAAAACCTATGACGAAAGAAGCTATTCCCAAAGCGTAGCGGTTCCAGAATCGAGCAAAAAACATCATTAAAATTCCAGGAAGAGTTCCAGCTAACAGGACTAACCAATATTGGGGTTTTGTTTGTACGATTGGAACCCATATTAATGCAAAAGCTATTGCACCTACGAGTCCTAGTATGAAACCTATTTTTTTTTCTATTGGTTCTAGGGCACTAGGCTTTTGTGATATTTGCTCTTCCATTTTTCTCCGTTTGGCTTTTACCGTTTCTTAAAAGCTAGCTTGCCTTTAGCCTTTAGTCTTTGTTTTTCTTACTCAAACCCTCACTAAGGCAAAATTAAGTCACAAACTTGTAATAAATTTGTAATATAGATGTAATTATTAGTTGGAATCATAAAACTAGTTCTAGTTTTAAAACCAATTATCTACATTAATAATAAAAAACAAATCTAGCTATTTGGCTTGGTAATCAATAAATGCCCTATAGTGGATTCTAATAGTGTTGGTTGTAGAACTTTATATAAAAAGTTGTAAAAAATTACCGCAAGGACATGCGGGTTGACTTTTGGGGATAAAAGTTTATTGTTTGGATTGAAATTTGAAAGATTTTTAGTATGAGACCTAGTCCAAGGTAGTCAATTTTAGCTGTTTTGATTACATAACGAATTCTTTTTCCAAGAATGATAAAGTTAACAGGATGTCCAAGAATAGATCGGAAAACACCTACTTAAAGGAATCAACAACGTGAGCTATAAGGCTGAATATATTTGGATTGACGGAACAGAACCTACTCACCAACTGCGTTCTAAAACAAAAATTGTCAATGACGCAGCAGAGCCTCCTATTTGGGGGTTTGATGGTTCTAGTACTAATCAAGCTACTGGTGATAAATCAGATTGTGTTTTGCAACCAGTTTTTGTCTGTCCTGACCCAGTAAGGGGAGGAGATGCAAAATTAGTTATGTGTGAAGTCTTATGGACAGACATGACCCCGCATCCAACCAACACTAGACGTAAATGTGTTGAAATGTCTGAAAAATTTGCCGATCAAGAACCATGGTTTGGAATCGAGCAAGAATATACATTTTTGAAAGACAATTGGCCTCTTGGATGGCCATCTCGTGGATTTCCCGGTCCTCAAGGGCCTTATTATTGTGGAGTGGGTTCTGATGAGGTATATGGAAGAGAAATAGTAGAAGCTCATCTTGATGCTTGTATGGAAGCTGGTCTGGGAATATCAGGAATCAATGCCGAAGTGATGATGGGTCAATGGGAATTTCAAATAGGACCTTTGTCACCTTTGCAAGTATCAGATCAGCTTTGGGTGGCTAGGTGGTTATTGTATCGTATTGCTGAAGAATTTGATGTGTCAGCAACTTTAGATCCGAAGCCTATTGGTGGAGATTGGAATGGAGCTGGAGCCCATACTAATTTTTCTACTAATGCAATGCGAGAGTCATATGACGCAGTTATTGGAGCGGCTGAAGCTCTAGGTACTAGAGCTGAAGAGCATATAAAGAATTATGGTCCTGGAGTAGAACGTCGATTGACTGGAATGCATGAGACAGCTCCTTGGACTGAATACACATATGGTGTTTCAAACAGAGGGGCTTCTGTGAGAATACCTTGGCAAGTAGAAATAGATAAGAAAGGTTACATAGAAGATAGACGTCCCAATGCAAATATGGATCCTTATGTTGTAACTTCTTTAATTGTTGAAACTTGTTGTAGCGCTTTGGCTAAATAGCTTTAGGCAATTTGTTTTAGTTTTTCAAATAAGCAGAAGGTATAAGTTATTTTAGACTTATACCTTCTGCTTATTTTGTTTTAAAAAATAAGCAGAAGGTACTGCTTGTTAAATATTTGTCTTTGTTGACATCAGTTAGTATCAATATTTATGTAACACACAATTAACATTGTTAATATTTTATAGAAATATTCATATTTTACTTTAGGTATATAAATTTCGATTTGGATCAAATATCCATTTTTGAAATAGCCAAACGTAGAATATGAGGAGAAAATTGTGTTAGCAACTGCTGCTTATTTGCCATCGCCTTCTTGGCTTAGTCCAGGAGATACTGCCTGGCAGCTCACAGCTGCTACTTTAGTTGGATTGATGAGCGTTCCCGGATTGGCAGTTTTATATGGGGGCTTAGTCAAAAAGAAGTGGGCAGTCAATTCAGCTCTTATGGTGTTGTATGCTTTTTCAATAGTATTAATTACTTGGGTTTTATTTGGCTATGAAATGGGATTTGGTCATCCTCTAAAATTAGGTTCAGGAATATTATCTAATTTTGTAGGTATTCCAGGAGTAGCTATTACTTCGCATATGCTTGAATCCCAAGCCGTAGTTCCCTTGCTTGCTTCTTCAATGCCAGCAATTCATATGCCCATGTCTGCTCTGGTATATTTTCAATTTGTTTTTGCCGCTATTACACCTATTTTGTTAGCTGGAGCGGTTTTGGGTCGGATGAATTTTAAAGCCTGGATAATTTTTGTTCCACTTTGGTCAACTTTGGTCTATAGCGTAAATGCTTTTTCGTTATGGGGTGGAGGATGGCTTGGGCAGCTAGGCGCAGTCGATTATTCGGGAGGCTATGTAATTCATGTAGCGGCTGGGATTTCAGGATTTGTAGCAGCTGCTGTGATTGGACCTAGGCTCAAAAAAGATAGAGAAAGTTTCAATCCTAATAACTTATTAGTTGTAGTTATTGGTGCAGGATTGTTATGGCTAGGTTGGAATGGCTTCAATGGTGGTGATCCATATTTTGCAAATATGGATGCTGGAGCTGCTGTTTTGAATACAAACCTTGCAGCTGCTACAGCACTTGTTGTCTGGCTTATGCTGGATATGTTTGTCTATAAAAAGGCATCTTTGTTGGGGTCTGTAAATGGTATGATCGCTGGTCTGGTCGCAATTACTCCTGCTGCTGGTTATGTAAATGGGGTAGGAGCTCTGGCTATAGGTGTAGCAGCTGGAGTAATTCCTTGGCTTACAATGAATAAACTTTCAGGGGTAGGGTTTTTCAAAAAAGTAGACGATACTTTAGGTGTTGTCCATACTCATTTTTTTGCAGGAGCAGTTGGGGGTCTTATGACAGGACTTTTAGCTGATCCTCATATGATGGTATATACAGGAAAAACTGGATTTTCAGTAACAGGGCTTTTTTATGGTGACCCTCATCAATTCTTAGTGCAACTAGAGGCATTGTTAGCTGTAACTGTCTATGACGGGATAATGACTTTTATAATACTAAAACTCATTGGATTAATAGTTCCCTTAAGAGCCTCGGATGCAGATTTAGAACTAGGAGACTCGGCAATTCATGGAGAATTAGTATACGAAGAACCTATTCCTATTGGGGTTATGGGAGGTGATACTTCTGTGGGAGAAGAAGATATTTTGGAACCCAGCTTATAGCTATCAAATATTATTTAGAAAGTAATGAATATGGTAAGGAGAATAAAAAGGTTCTCCTTACCATATTTTTATATGGCGGCATAGTTCGTATTTTATTTTTTTCAAATTCAAAAGTAGTTATATTTATATATGTGTTCATATAAATATAACTACTTTTGAATTTAAATATTTATTTTTTTATTTATTTTTAGTAGTCATTGAGGCTAATTGATTCTATTTAAGAGAAATTATAAGTATTGATAATTTATAATTTAGATATAATACTTGGGTGACCACCAGCTTTGATCCAACGCTTGTCTTGTGGCTTAACTTAGTAGGAACTTTCGTCTTTGGTCTTAGTGGTGGGCTTGCTGCAGTAAAGTCAAAGCTTGACTTATTTGGGGTAATAGTACTAGCAGGAGTTGTTGGGATGGCTGGTGGTGTTACTCGGGATGTACTTATTGGTGTACCACCTGCCACATTTCGAGACTGGAGATATTTGGTAGCAGTAGGAGCTGCTGGTGGGATCTCTTTTATTGCTGGACCAATGCTAGAAAGGTTATGGAAAGGGGTCCAAGTCTTTGATGCTATTGGACTTGCCGTATTTTGTGTAGCTGGAGCCAGCAAAGCAATTGAATTCAAACTAGGACCCGCACAAGCTATTATTTTGGGAGCAATTACAGGTATTGGGGGAGGCATACTTAGAGATATCTTATTGCGACAAGTTCCCACAGTTTTACGCCACGAGCTTTATGCTGTACCAGCTTTGATAGGAGCTGGGATTACTGTCATGGCGCATGTATTTGGCAGCAATAGTATCATTTTCCCTTCACTTGGTGCCTTGGCTTGTTTTACAACTAGAATGATTGGCTTGCGCTTTGGAGTAGATCTTCCTATCGCGCCAAGTGAGCGGGGTCGAGATTTTGAAGATGGTTGACTATTGAAAAGATTATAAACAAGAGAACTTGTGATTTTTATATGTTTAGAGATGCTTTTTTAGTTGTTATTTTCATTTGATATTTTTGACTACTTTTTACTCAAGAACAAAAGTTGAAAAGATTATTTATCTTATTCAGTTGTTCTTTTCTTGAGTGTTATTAAGTTTCATTTATTTAAATTTCTTCAAATTTAAATAAATGAAACTTAATGGTCATTTTTTAGCACAATAATTGAATAATTGAAGATGGGTTGGTAGGTTCATTTAAGAAATGATTATTGTTTTTTAAATTTTAAATTAAAAAATGATTACCAGGAAGAGTTTTTGTAAACAACTAATATGTTGAAACTATTTTGAGAAGAGAAAATGCCTTCTGTAACTCTGATTGATCGAGAAGCTAAAACGAAAAAAGCAACTTCTACCAAAGTTGTAACAATAGTTAATGGACAAACATCTAACAGGCTAGATCAACTGATCG
>JAJYPT010000126.1 GCA_021795135.1 Actinomycetes bacterium | reverse complement strand
CCGATCTCATCTGTAATTATTGCTGAATTATTTTGGATTGCTCGTATACCATTTTGTACGCTAAGGTCGCTAAGTATCATTTCTGAGGCATAATCTAAGTCAGCGCTAGCATGAATAACTCTAGCTATCACAGCTTTTTGCAGTGGACTAAAGTTGGATAAATCTACTAGCTGATCTAGTATTTGGTAGCTTTTTTTTTCAATTGGGTGAACCAATGATTTTCCTTATTGTAAAAGTTAAAGCAGCAGTAGGGCATATATCTATACAGTCAAGACAAAAGTTGCAGCTAGATATATCAAAGATGATATCTCTAGCTGAATAAGATAAAGCTCTAGATCTACAGCTAACAACACAGCTGCCGCACCCACTGCATTTATCTAATTCAAAAAGTATCTGCTCAGACTTTAACATATCCCCTAGGAGTCAATATAGTGTTATGTTTTAGCAATGTTTTGGAAGAACCAACAATTACACAGCTATTCATATCCACTTGAGAATCTTCAAAATGGCCTAAAGTCGTTTTGAAGATTTTTTGGTCAGATCTTCCAGCATTTGTGACTATCCCTATTGGTGTTTCTAAATTGCGGTAATTAGAAATTATCTTTAGAGCTTTTTTTAGCTGCCAATTCCTCTTTTGAGATTTAGGGTTATAAAAAGTAATGACGAAGTCAGCCTTTGCTGCTTGGGTAATTTTATTTTCAATTTCTTCCCAAGGGGTCAACAAGTCAGAAAGACTGATAGAGGCATTATCATGTCCTAGAGGCGCTCCAAGTAATGCCGCAGATGAAGAGGCGGCAGTAATTCCAGATATGGTCTCAATATCATAATCAATTGGATATTGTATTAGTTCAAAAGTTATAGAAGCCATGGCATATATTCCTGGATCGCCTGAGCTAATAAGACTTACTTTATTTCCTTGCATGGCAAGTTCTATTGCTTTTTGAGCTCTTTGGACTTCTTTTCCCAAAGGGTAGGGTAGTTGGTGCTGGGATGGAGATATGAGATCTGCACAAAGTTGTAGGTAGCCCTTGTAGCCAATAATAAAGTCAGCCTGTTGAATTGATTTTATTGCTGCTATAGTTCGAAAATCTTTACCTCCTGGACCAATTCCAACTATCGAAAGTTTCCCCCTGGGCTTTTTGCGTTTGGCTATAGCTATTGTTACTGTAGAATTTTTTTGTTTTTGAACTATCAATTCGCTATCTGGACCAGCTGCCAATAGAGCTGCGGCTTCACATACACTTGGAGTTCCTACGCTATTGGCTACTTCTGTACTAGGATTTGGAGTTTTTATTTTGGAAAGCTCTTGTGAACTAAAGCCATATGTTTTCTTATTTAGCTCCATCAGAGCTGGGTGATTGAGTCTTTTTTCAATGGTTGCAATACTTTCAATTGACTCAGGAGCTAATTGGTATTTATCTATTATCCGATCCAACAGCTGTTGTACTTGTTGAGAGTTGGCATCGCTAGAAGTTCCGATCCCAACAACTAGGCAAGGAGGGTGTAGAACAACAACTCCTTTTTCAAAAGCAGATTTTTTGTGATCAATTACAACCACAGGCTTTAAAGATCCATTTTTATCTAAATCTTCAACTTCTTCAATGGTAGATGGTAAGGGCCAATTTATTTTATTCATGACTCTTATTCGTTGCCCATCTATTAAAGATGTACTCACTCCAGCTATATCTCCAGTAGCTGAGAAACCATCTAATAGATCAAAAGAAATACTTTTAGATATATCTGTTGCAGTTGTTGTAACAACTTCAGCGTTGAGTATAGAAGCTATTTGATCCGATAATTCATTAGCTCCTCTGTGACTACCAGAGATTGGAATCACAAAGCGAGCTTGTTCATCTACACACACAACTACCGGGTCATTATGTTTATCTTTTAGTAAAGGAGCTATAATCCGCAGCGTTGCTCCAATTGCGAGCATGACGACAAAACCATCTACTTGATTCCATAATTTAGTTATGGACAAAGCAGCGTCTTTGTGAATGGTTTCGAAAGGCAATTGCTTAGCATGGCGTCTTCCAGCTTCTGTAACAGAAATAGATACAATTTTCATTTAGGGTCCAATTTAAAAATAGTGCTAATAACTTACTAAGTGCTTCTTTGAGATAAGTACTTTGGGGTTACCCAGTTAAAGTAGACACATTCTTATGCTTCAACTTTGAACTCTAAAGTAAACATCCTCTTATTGATTGCCATATTGACATCCTTTCATTCGACATTATACGTCGAACTTGTTAGGTGTCTACTTAATCTGGGGAACCCCATTTTGGTAATTTTAGGACGAAAATTATATAACTTCTTCCAAGGCAGAGCTAATAATATTTTTATTTTTATATTAGGTGTTAAATATTTCTATTTTGTAATGATTTTAGGAATATTTTATTAGATAGGTGTAATTTACTTATGTGGCATTTATTTAATATTTTTGAAAAACGGAACAGGATATTTATTTAGATTTTATACCTTATAGACAACTTTCGAATATGTTCATGATTGAAACTTGTAGTTAGACAAGCCAAAATAAACAAAAAGACAGTATTATCCTCCACTCACAGTTAAATTAACTTATAAAAGAATTTAGTGTATATAATTCTAAAAATTGTTTATATAGCTTTTCTAATTGGTAAAAAATCCAGGTAAAAATAAATATCTTTTATATAAATATTAGATTAGAAATAATTGTCTTGATTATTGGAGGAACGTGTGCCTAAGTATGTTTACAATTTTTCTGAAGGATCTGCTGAGCTTAAATCACTTTTGGGTGGCAAAGGGGCAGGATTAGCAGAAATGGCTCGAATAAGCATACCAGTTCCTCTTGGCTTTACAATAACCACTCAAGCTTGTAATGACTATATTTCAAATCGCCACACTTTTCCCGAAGGGCTTTTAGATCAAGTTGAGTCAGCTCTTGATCAATTAGAAAAACAAATGGGAAAATCTTTAGGTGCAGCTACTAACCCTTTATTAGTGTCAGTTCGTTCTGGTGCTGTTATATCTATGCCTGGAATGATGGATACAATTTTAAATTTAGGTTTAAATGATCGTTCTGTAGTCGCTTTAGCCGAAGCTAGTAATAATGAACGTTTTGCTTGGGATTCTTATAGACGCTTTATTCAGATGTATGGAGATATTGTCTTAGGCATAGATCATAATTATTTTGAAAACAGCATTGCTAAATTAAAAGATAGTAAAAAAATTACTAATGATACCGATCTAGATGTATCAGATCTTATGGAACTAGTATCTGTATATAAAGAAATCATAGATAAACAAGGTCAATCTTTTCCCAAAGATCCCCGCGAACAACTTTACAAAGCTATTGAAGCAGTTTTCAATTCCTGGGATAACCCTCGTGCTGTGACTTATCGACGCCACAATGAAATACCAAATGATTTGGGAACAGCTGTAAATATTCAATCTATGGTATTTGGAAATATGGGAAATACTTCAGCAACTGGAGTCGGCTTTACTAGAAATCCTTCGAATGGCAAAAAAGAACTCTATGGAGAGTATCTTATTAATGCTCAAGGTGAAGATGTAGTAGCTGGAATTAGGACTCCTAAAGAATTATCTAATCTTAAAAATGACATACCTGACGCTTTTGATCAATTGATTAAAACGATGTCTATTTTAGAAAATCATTATCGGCAAGCCCAAGATATTGAATTTACAATACAAGAAGGCAAACTATATCTCTTGCAAACTAGAACCGCTAAGACAACTTCAGCTGCTTCATTGAAGATTGCTAGAGACATGGTTGAAGAAGGACTTATTAGTAAACAAGAAGCTATTTTGAGACTTGATCCAAAAGCTTTATCTCAATTGCTTCATCCTATGGTGGATCCAAAAGCAAAAATTGATGTTTTAGCAACAGGACTGGCAGCTTCTCCAGGAGCAGGGCAAGGAAAAGTTATTTTTGATGCTGACGAGGCAGTTGAAATGGCTAAATCAGGAGAAAAAGTTATTTTAGTGCGATGGGAAACTACCCCAGATGACATCCATGGAGTAATAGCTTCTCAAGGAGTTCTAACAGTACATGGAGGAATGACAAGTCATGCTGCTGTTGTTGCGAGGGGAATGGGAAAACCTGCAGTAACAGGGTGTAATCAAATTTCTCTGAATTCAAAACTAGGTCAATTCCAAGTTGGAGAAGTTATTGTAAGACAAGGAGATGAAATTACAGTTGATGGAACGACCGGTCAAATAATACTTGGACATGTTGATTTGGTCGAACCTGATATTAGTCAAGATTTCCAATTGGTTATGTCTTGGGCGGATCAAATACGAACCTTAGGGGTGAGAGCCAATGCTGATAATGCCCAAGATGCAGCCAAAGCTGTAGAGTATGGAGCTGAAGGAATAGGGCTTTGTAGAACTGAACATATGTTTATGGAGACCGATCGTCTTCCATATGTCCAAGATGCCATTGTAAGTGATGATAAAAAGACGATAGATCAAGCTTTATCTGCTATAGAAAAAATGCAAAAGCAAGACTTCAAAGAGATTTTTACTCAAATGGGTAGTCTTCCTGTGACAATTCGTCTTCTTGACCCTCCTCTTCATGAATTTTTACCCTCAGTGGATGAATTAAATGAACAAATTGAAGATTTAGATGCACAAGGCGTCTCCGAGGACGAGTTGAAACAGAAAAAAGAAATACTTGCTAGGGTCTTGTCTTTTCAAGAAGCTAACCCAATGTTAGGTGCTCGGGGAGTCAGACTAGGAATAATTAGACCTGATCTTTATATTTTACAAACCAGGGCAATAATTCAGGCAGCTCTTGAGGTAAAAGAACAAACCAAGATTGAACCTATGGTAGAGATAATGATTCCTTTGGTGGGCTTTGAAACTGAATTACAAATATCAAAAGATTTAATTTTACAAGTAGCAGATGAAGTTTTTAAACAATATGGCCAATCAATAGAATTCAAAATAGGCACAATGATAGAAGTTCCGCGTGCCTGCGTGGTGGCAGATAAAATAGCTCCATTAGCTGACTTTTTCTCATTTGGAACAAACGATTTGACTCAAATGACTTTGGGATTTTCTCGTGATGATGCTGAAGGTAAATTCATTCCTCAATACTTGGAAAAGTCAATTCTTGAGAAAAATCCTTTTGAGACAATTGATGTAGAAGGGGTAGGTCAATTGATGAAAATGGCCAGAGATAGAGCAAGATCAGTCAATCCAGATCTCAAACTAGGTATATGTGGAG
>JAJYPT010000125.1 GCA_021795135.1 Actinomycetes bacterium | reverse complement strand
AGGTTTTACAAAACGAGGTATATAAGCCGAAGGTGGCAGAAATGGTCCTAGTTTAGCCAAAGGACTAAGTTTATGATCTTTGACCAAAGAATCAATTTGACCTTGAGGGGCTTGGGAAAGAGTGATCCGGCCCAAATTCATCCCCAGCCAGCTACTTGTAGCTGTAGTACCAAATAAAACAAAGTTTTTTCCGTACCAAATCACAACTATCAACAATGGCAAAGCGGCTACTTTTAAAACTTTTTTCTTATCAGTTCTAAAAGCAAATACAACAGGAATAGCAATAACTAAAAGCCATATCAGCTGAAACGTACTATTTAGTAGTATTACAAGCACTGAAGAAGAAAAAAAACCAAAGCCCCATAGAAGAGATTTTTCTTTGAGATATTTTAAAAGACTCAATAGTCCAAAAGTCAAGAACACAGCTGTGGGATAGGTATAAAAAAGCCATGTTTCATACAATATGTTTGCTGGGCTTAGAACAAACAAAGTAGTAATACCAAAAGCTAGCCCTATTGGAACTTTGAGCTCTTTGAGTATAAAAAACATGCTCAAAGCCATTATCCAACCCAAAATGCTATAGGTAATAGTTGCAATGGTTATAGCCCTAGATATGGAAAAGTGGACCAAGAGGCCATAAAAAAGATTGAATAAAGGTGGCTGCCCATTCAAATACCAAATTGTAGACAGTAGATGATTGCGCAAAAGACCTAAATCAACAACTTCCCACCATCCACTTCCAGGAGTGTTAGCTAAAGAAGAATTAGTAGTTAGACGAAGACCTAAAAATAAAAAAAATATTCTAGAAACTAAAAATAATCCACTTATCAGGAGAGCTTGATTCTTCCAATTGTAAAAAAAGGACTTTTTAGATCTATTTGTTGATTTAAAATGAGCAGGTTTGTTTGTATATTCCTTTGTGGAAATTGACATTATTTTTTCCTGTTATATTTGATAGCTAAAAAAATCAAGGGCAAAATAATACCAACTGAATTTCAAATTTGGATTTACCACTACTAATTCCAACCAACCCGTAATTTTCTAAAGAGACTCAATAAAAGACACTATGAATAAAACTGTTCAACCTGATGTTACTAATAAAGTATCTTTATCTCAATTTGGCTTTTGGAGATAAAATTGACGCTTGAAACTACAATAGTACAACTATTGTAGTTAATATTTTCAAATTAATATTTTTAAAAATCTATAAAATTAACAATTGCCCCAACAATTAATCTTAAATTATGGTGGCAATTGTTAAAAAATAAATTTTAATGTAATTAAATAAGTTGTTTTAAAGGTTAGAACTATCTACCCAAAGGCGATCTAACTCCATTTGGTAATAAGCTGCTCCTACTGGAAAAACTATCGCCAATACAAGACCTAAAAAAATGGAACATCTAGAAGTGCTTCCACATAAATTAAGTGCTTTTTTGATACGGCACCCAGTCCTCATCCAAGAAAAAATTCCAATAATTAAAAACAGGACAACAAAATCAGGATGATGAGAAAGAGCTGCTATGAAACCCCCAGATATAGCAATTATAGAAACTATGGGATTAGCTCGGATCCTAGAATCATAATTGGCTAGCTCATGATTTATAATGTAATACCACCAGAATAAATACATACCAAAAGTTACAATAGATAGAAACAAGATCATCCAAGGCTTCCTGATTTTACCGATTTCAACCTCGGTAGAATCAGGGAAATGACTTGAGGAATAAGTCGATTGTTTTTCAAAAGACTCATAAGAATAGGATCCAATATGGTTATTACTTATATCCATTTTTTCCTCTTATCAAAGCTTAAAATGAAAACATTATATTTTATAAATGTTTTCACAATTAAACCTTAGATGCAAGGAATGTTTTTTCTTTTTTAGATATATGAACTAGTTAAATAAAAGAAATATTAGAATATCTAAATATTGTTATATTGGGAGATGATCTATATCAGAATATAAAATAATAATTTTGTATTATAAAGTTTAAATTATTTAGCTACTTTTTGACCTATAGATTGAGATGAAGCTGGAACAGAACAGCTCTTGCCACCTAATATAGCTGTAATAGGACAATACCCTACTGCTGCCGTACCTGCCATGGCTACACCGAAAACACTTAAAATAGCTCCTAGTACTCCAGAACGAGATATTCCAGAGGCTAAAAGAGAAAGACCTACTGCCACTCTAATAGTCCTACCTACTGGCTTTTGCATGATATCCAAAAACTTCACTATAACCCCTTTTGATCCTAATATTTCAAAATCTATATTTGCTAAATCAATTCTTATTATAAAGACATTTAATCCCTAGCCAAATAATAATTGGTTTATTAGCTCTAACCTGTCACAAGTAAAAAATATTCCAGTACTCTAGCTTGCCCCAAGACTTGAAATAAAATTTAGCTCGTAATTATTGCCTTATAACAATTCGAATTTACACTTTAGGGGAATACAATCCAAGGAAATATTTATCCTTTTTCCCTTATATTATTAACTAATATCTTCTTTGGTCATAGGAAGTTTTCCCTAAGCAAAAAATATTTGCCAATCCTAAATCAAAACTTTCCTAATTTTTCATACGTAGCTGAAAAAAATTTTAGATTGTCATTTGCTAACCATCTAGACAACCCAAAAGATGAGGTTCTAGAATCAGAAAAAGATCTTCCTATGGGATAAAAAGTCAAAGCAAACAGGATTAGTATGGGTGCAGAATTAATATCAGTTCCTTGTCCTGTAAAAATTCCTCCAAAATTTTGACCTAAAACCCAAGATATTACCGAGAAAAAAATTGAGATTTTAACCCATAGCTTAGGATTTACATCCATAGCAATATTAATTCCTATCAACACCATTACTAGTAATAAAAAAATAGTTATCTCATTACAATAAGCCAAGCTAAAAGATTCAAAATTGCGATCCAAAAGAACCAACCATTTAGGTTCTGAGTGAGGAAGTGATAAAAAATTGTATTTCATCACCCCATAAGGCGAGTTCCAAGGTAAAAGAGGCAAAAAAGCGCCTCCTATCCATATAGTCATCCAAATACCTCGAGAAATAATTGAAGGTACTAAACTAGCTTCAATCAAAGTTTTTCCCTCAATATTTTTAGGCCATATGATCAAAGCCAATACCGCATATAATAAAGCAGCTCCAGGCGCTCCAAAGAAGACACTTGCTCCTTTGGCAAATATTCCCCCCATACCTTCACCGCCATACCAGATTGAAACTGCCCAAACAACTGAGATAGCTAAAGCTATCTTGGTTGTTCTAGGCCAAATAATTCCTATACCTATAACGAACTGGACTATTGCCAGTAATAAATCCCAAAATATAATGTGGGCTGCAACAATATCTTGCATTATGTAAATAGGTTCCCTCAAAATAGAAGGAAGCATTGCTGCACTAGAAAGTAAGCTTTGAGGCAAAAAATTAGTATTCAACATATAAGGTTGGAGTTGCAAAAAAGCATCCAAAATCCAAATAGATCCTAAGGACAATTGTAAAAAACGTCTTGAAAATAAATTTGAGGGTTCCTTAGATTTTTTTTCGAGCTGTAAACTACTTGTGCCTAATTTTTCTAAGGTTATCATTTGTCTCCAATTTTTTACCCTGTTCACAACAAGAGAACTATTTCGAAATATTTTATAAAATAAATTATTTATTTTGTGAAGACGACATTAGAGAAGCATATATAACAGTGCTGGATAAATAGCTATGGGTAGTACTGTCAAAAGCCCCCCCACAAGTTATAAGACGCAATGCCGGATAAGACGTATTACCATATATTTGTCCAGTTGGAAATGAAGTTTTTGGATATGAAGCAACAGCATTGACTTGAAATTCGACAGTTGTTTGGTTTGATAAGGTTACGTAAATATGATTCCCTGGGCGTAAAAGACCTAGCCGGAAAAAAATTGAAGGACCTTTATAAGTATCAATGTGTCCGAGGATGACAGCTGGACCTATTTGTCCAGGAACAGGACTATATTTATACCATCCAGGCTGGCTAGGTTTGGCAAAAAGAGAAGGTACTTCTACACTCCCATTGGGATTTAATCCCAACTGTATCAAATGTGAATTCACTTGGATTGAAGGTATGTCTATAGAGACAGGCACAGTGTGAGCCACTGAAGTCGAAATAACAGATCCAGGAGCAAAATAATGGGTCTGAGATGGAATTTTGCCTAAAGTTTTTTTGCCTAAAACAGGGGCGTGCTGCTGACTTGCAAAACCAATACTTATCAAACAAAGCCCTGCAATTCCAATAAGCCCTGCAGCTAATAATATCTTTTGTTGCCAGTAGCTACAGAGCTTATTGAATATTTTCATTATATTTTAGTATCTCCTACAAAGTTGACCGACGTCGACGGTCATAGGCTGCTATTCCTATTGCCAAAGTAATAAGAACTCCCCCACCTAAAAACAAATTTGTATTTTGTACTCCAGCAGTTCCACCACCACCTGTTGCAGGTGCTCCTTGTGGTACCGCAGTTACCTGAGCAGGGGTCACAGGACCATTACCAGGAAGAGTCTGAAAAGACAAAAATGCATTAGTAGGGATATTTGCAGTTACACCATTTGCAGAATTTGCTTGCAAGGTTTGGACTTCAGAATAGCTTTTTGCCTGTACTATCTTGTTCCAAGAAGTTGGATTAGTTACTCCAACAACTACTACATTCCACCATTCAGGAAGATTGTTATTACGAGTAGTAATAATATGATCATGACCTGGTAACATAGCATTTTGCAAAGCAGCAGGAGATTTTCCTAATGCTGAGGCTAATCTAGATAGATCAATATTGGTTGGATGGTCTATACAAGGCACTCCTGCAGGACACTGTAAACCAGAAGGACCTGGGGAAAATAATGGAACTGGGATATAAAGAGGATCAGTATTGCTAGCCGAAGCTACCCCTGGAGGTAACTTAGTAGCAGGAGCACCCGCTTCACAACCACTTGGTGCATGAGAAGATACCGATGTATCACAGAAAAAGTTCTGAGTATAAAGAGCATCTACATTTTGACCATTGAGCCAATCATGGGTAAGACCAATATTGTTACAAGTTGATGCCCCAGTAGTGCAATCATTTTTCAAGTTAGTAAAAGTAGTTCCCCCAGCAGTAGTAGCACTAGGAGGAACAGCTGATGAAGTTACAGATGCTCTAGTCTGAGGAAGAGTACCTTGCAGTGTCTGAAAATATAAAAATGCATTAGTAGGGATATTTGCAGTTACACCATTTGCAGAATTTGCTTGCAAGGTTTGGACTTCAGAATAGCTTTTTGCCTGTACTATCTTGTTCCAAGAAGTTGGATTAGTTACTCCAACA
>JAJYPT010000124.1 GCA_021795135.1 Actinomycetes bacterium | reverse complement strand
ACCCAATTCCACTTTTGTCTCTCTTTAGCCACAGGAGCTAAATCTTGATTATAAAGTTCTGGACTATAAGTTGATACATCAGAAGTTAGTTGATAACTAGAATTGATAGAGCTATTCGTATAATTTCCGCCACTAACAAAAGCTGATTTTTCTGGATTTGGACTTACAATCTCTTCCATGTTTTATCCTTATATTTAAATTAAATAAATAGATTAAATAAAAAGATACTCTTGGTAAATTACAAATATAAATCAACTATATTAATGGCTTGTTAAATGAATTTATTTATAAGATTATTTAAACAACTAATAGAAACCAATTAAAGATAATTAATTTAATAACTAATAATAGTAAAAACCTATTAAATTAATTATCTTATAAGTTTAATCTTGGTATAAATTTATGAATAATTTGGATTATTAGTGATAATCTTCATAATACCTATTAGAGACTTTAATTAAATTCTTAGTCATCATAACAGCTGCTTTGACTCCATCTACAACAGGCCACGAGACGTTTTTTTGAACCAATTTTTCAATTCCAGTCATAGCTGAACACCCTAAACACAAAGCGTAATTATTACTAGATAGAAAATCTTGTACCTGGATGTATATTTTTTCGGCTAAAGAATCTCTCAAGGAAAAAAGTTCATCTGCTTCTAGATCAATTGCTCTGACAATTCCCCTACGATTAGTTAGATTCAAATAGTTTGATAAAGTGGGTATCCATGAATTCCCACTTGTAACAATTAGAGGCGACTTGCCTAGTTGATCTGCAAAAGTCAATGATGCTTCCATAATTCCAACTACTGGTGTATTTATCTTGGAGCGTAAAGTTTTGATTAAAGAATGATCGCTATAGCAAGCAATTACTATCCCATCTACCTTTTCCAGACAATTTCCTAATTCCTCAAGGCAATACTTTTCACTATATTTTTCATCTTTTTCGCAAGTAATAGATAAAGGCCCTTGAATAGGAGAAAATCCTTCAATGATTGTGTCTTTACTTACGCTTTTCGTGGCTTGATTGACAATTTCTTCAGTTAAAGCTTTATTAGTATTGGGATTAATTACCAATATTTTCACGATCTTACCTTCCCAATGGTTAAACGATATCTCTAAAAAAACAAGAATTTGGAATAAGTATTTAGGAACTTATGAATCTAGCTATCACTACTAAATGCAGACCTGGTATAGACCAATTGGCTTATAGTACCTAATAACTCATCATCGTTAACTGATCCTAAAATACCTATTCCCAAAGGAAGGCTATTTACCTCAGCAAGTGGTAATACTATTTGAGGCAATCCAGTAAAACTAGCTAGGGCTGTCAGACGAAATGTTTTTATGCGAATTGATTCTTTAACAGTTGTACTGCAATTTTTTAGAGGCGCTACTGAACTTGCTCCTGGAAGTAAAATAAGACCATCCTTACCATTAAAGGATGCAACTTGTTGACGTAGTTGATTCCTACTAGTTTCAAAAGTTGACTCATCTAGAGGTATCATTTTAGAAGCAGCTTTGAAACGATCGGCAATACCAGGACCTAAGCTTTTCCAATGTTTGCTTACCCAATTCCCATGACTAATCCATGCCTCAGCCATTTGCTGTTGTCGAAAGTCTTTTGTAATTTTTTCTATTGCGACCATGCCAAATAATTCATCTTCTTCAAGAGATACACCTAGCAACCAAGCAAGTTTTTTTGCAGAGGCATAAAAGGCTTCAACAACTACAGAATCTAATTCTAAGAGAAAATCTTTTGCTATAATCAACCGGTTAATTTCTCGAGTTTCAGAATTAAATGAGTCTTCTAGCAGTGAATGTAGCACTAACGAAAGCAAAGGGGCCGAAGAAACAAATATACCTATTGTATCGAAACTAGGAGCAAGTGGAACTACTCCTTTCATAGATACACGATTACAACTAAGACGCAGTCCCACTATTCCACAATAAGAAGCAGGAACCCTAGTTGAGCCGGCTGTATCGGTTCCAATAGCAACAGAAACCAATCCTGAGGCTACCGCTGAAGCCGATCCCGAAGAAGAACCTCCTGGTATTCTATCTTTTGCTTTTGGATTGTTAGGCGTTCCAAAATGGACATTAGTTCCAGAAAGTGAAAATGCAAGTTCATCAGTAATAGTTTTTCCAACAATTCTTGCACCTTGAGATAACAATTTTTCTATTACTTCAGCATTTCTTGAAGCAACTTTCGCTTCATTGAACCAAGTTAAATTACCAGCACCTGTTTTGAATCCCTTTAAATCTATTACATCTTTTATAGCAACTTCAATGCCCGAAAGAAGACCTTCGCAGCTCCTTGCTATAGGTTTAGTTAGCCGCATAGCAAATGCATTAGACTCTTTGTTCATACACCGACAACCTATTACGTCTATCTGCCTGGACAAAGTGGTGATCCAGGTATTGGAACTCCTGCTATAGTCAAGCCATGCCAAAGAGTAACTGCAATACTATCCAATACTGGAATACCTAATTTGATCCCTAATTCATCAATCAGTCCAGTAGCTCTCAGATTTGTACAAGCAATTACCAATGCCTCAGCGTGGCTAGTTTTACAATCAAAGGCTAAATTTTTAATTTCTTCAGGAGTTACTAAACCAAAATCACGATTACGTTCAAGGCCTAGATGGCGCTCACTTACAACCTCAATTCCTTGAGTTGCATAAGTGTCGATTATTTTACTCACTATTTCATCTAAATAGGGTGTAACCAAAGCAATTTTACTTACACCCATAAAACGACAAGATTCTACTATCGCCAATGTGGATGTAGTTGCAACCACATCACAATCTTGGGTTAATGCGTCAACTAAAGCCTTGTCATAGTCAACTCCCAACCATGAACCTGCTGTACCAGCCCATATAAGTGCATCGATTTCAGCATCAGATAAAAGTATTCCAGCTCTACACATAGGCTCTATATCAAACTGAGAAAGAGCATTATGCTGAAGACTAATAGAAACAACTTTTACTCTACTTACATGTATACTCACTTCATCTGGAGATAACCCCAATCGAGCAATTTCGGGTTCAAAAGAAGTGTTTGATGAAGGAACAATCATTCCAAGTCGAACGGGGCGAGGTGTCATTTCCCTATAGAAGATGGACGCAGTGATTTACTAAAGGGAAATTTACTACGAAAAAAAGTTGCTGACTGTTCAAATGTAACAAAATGTACATCAGGGAAACTTTTCCAATAATTAATTAAACGTTCAAGCATTAATAAAACTTGTGGACGCCCACTCACATCCGGATGGAGCGTAACAGGGAAAACAGAATAATTAAGGTTTTGATAAACCCAATCGAATTGATCACGCCACAGAATTTCGATATCACGAGGATTTACAAAACCATGACTGTTGGGTGATTGCTTGATAAACATCATCGGAGGTAAATCATCTACATACCAATTACCACAAAATTCTACGAGATTTATCTCCTCCCCTCTTACCAAAGGCTTCATCCAGCTTTGGGCAGAAGAATCATAGTTTACATTAGTCCAGCTATCTCCGACTCTTGCATAAAATGGAATAAAATCGTTATAGTTTTGAGAATGGTCATAAAGAAAGCCATACTCTAAAAGTAGCCCAGCTGTGCGATCCGACATTTCCCACCAAGGTGCTACATAACCTCGCGGAGCTTTTCCAGAAATTTTTTCAATCAATTCAATGGAACGTTCTAAAACATCTCTTTCTTGTTTGGGATTCATTGAAATAGGATTTTCGTGAGAATATCCATGTGCTCCAATTTCATGACCCGCTTCAGCTACTTGAGTCATCTCATCAGGAAAAGTTTCAATTGAATGACCAGGAATAAACCATGTAGTAGTAATGTTTACTCGCTCAAATAGTTTTAGAAGCCTCAAACTTCCTATTTCTCCGGCAAACATTCCTCTTTGAATATCATTGGGAGAATCTTGGCCTCCATAAGAACCAAGCCACCCTGATACAGCGTCTACGTCTATCCCAATACAAATTTCAATTCTTTTACTAGAATCATCCATCTAGAGCCTCTTATCTATAATTAATATATAATTTTTATTAGATTATATTTATTTATATATTTAAAAATTTTTATGATAAATCTCACTTAATTTTCTATAAATTTATTTAATATTTTCAACTATTTAATATAGAAATTATTTATATGAATAAAAATGATATATCTATAGTAAATATGTACAAATAAACAATTACTTACCCTCCTAATGCACTAATGGATTTGCCAGTTGCTTTTTCTAAAGGAACATAATCAACCATCTTCCGAAGAGAAGAAGTTGTAACTGGTGATGGAATCAATCCTTGTTTATACATAGCTGAACCAATAGCTTCTAATTTAGTAAATGGCATTGAAATATCAGGGCTAACTGTTTTGAGAGCAGCATCTACTACTTTGGCTGGTTGATGATCATATTTTTCTATTGCACCAGCAAATGCTGCTTTACCAGCTGGGGTACTCAGATAGGGAATTAATTTTGCCATAGCTTGTGCTATGGCTGTAACCGCTTTCGGATTTGATTTTAGATAAGACTTAGAAACAACTACTACATTTGTTAAATTACCTGCAGGTTGGTTGTATGGATAAGCAAAGTGATTTCCAAGATGGTTCTGCAATATATAAGCAGCAAAGGGTTGAACCTCAGCAGCAGCATCTACAGACCCAGATTTTAAAGCTGCTGCCATTGCAGGATAAGGAACATTCACAATACTTACATCACTAGGACTTATACCATAACGAGGCAATTCTAAGCGAATTTCAATATCTTGAACTGTCCCAAAATATGAAGCAATGGTGAACTTATGACCAGCTTTTTTGTCAGCAAGTATCAATTTGCGGAGGGCCGTCCAATTATTCGGAGCTATTTTTATATTTGGACTTACAATAAAATCTGACCCTCCATTTACTTCACCGCTAATAGCAACAATGGGCAAATTTGTTGAGGCGGCACTTACTAATCCTGTATATACAATTTGAGCTACATTCACCTTGCCAGCCGCCACTGCAGTAGTAGCATCTGGTGCATTTGCAAACTGCTTATATGTCACATGGATATTTGGATCTACTTTTCCTAACAATGTCATGGCTAAACATTGAGCACAGCTTGGTGATCCAACAGTAACTGCAATAGGTTGAGACGACGTCTTAGATGTAGAAGATGATGCCGAAGAAGAGGTTCCACAGGCACTCAAAAAAGTAGCACATGTTGCTAGTGTTGCTATTAAGCCTCGATAATGTAGTCGCATTATTATATCTCTTTCTTTAAAGCTCCATATATTTGGAAATTTTAAATATGGCTGTGTTCTAACTTGAAATTGTCAATAGTGAATGATTTCTATAAGAT
>JAJYPT010000011.1 GCA_021795135.1 Actinomycetes bacterium | reverse complement strand
ATAAAGCTCTGGAGCAATCCTTAGATAGAGATCTATGTCCAAAGCATTATGATGAGTAACAAAAGGACGAGCCAAAGCTCCGCCTGGAATAGGATGGAAAATAGGAGTTTCTACTTCAATAAAACCTTTTTCTTCAAGTAGATTTCTTATAAACGAAATAGTTTTACTTCTCAACAATAAAGCTTTCCTGGAGCTATCATTTACCCAAAGATCTACTTCTCTTTGTCTATAGCGTAAATCTATGTCATTTACTCCATGCCACTTGTCTCCAAATTGGCGCTTTGCTTGAGCTAATAAAGACCATTGGTTTACTTTAACGCTCAATTCTCCACGACGAGTTTTTACTACTCGCCCTTTTACCCCAATCCAATCCCCCAAAGACAAAGAGCAAAAACCACTAAAATCTTCGGTGACATTAGCACCACAGAACAATTGTAAAGTGGATGAATCATCTTTTAGCTGACCAAAAGCTACTTTCCCTTGCTCTCTACGCAGCATCAGTCTGCCCGCTAAGGAAACTTCGACATCTGTTTCTTGTCCTGGTTCAATATCTTCAAATGTATTTCTAACTTCAACTACATCGTGGGTTTTATTAAAACTATAAGGAATATTGCTCATTGAGAATTTCCTTGACCCATATGTCGTTCATAACTTACCCTAAGTCCATGCAGGGTTAAAAAGGGCTCATGATAATTATCAACCTGACAAAGAGGAGAGATTAATTCAGAAAGTCCACCTGTAGTTACCACTATGCAATCTCCTATTTCAGAGCGCAACCTCTGACACATGCCATCTACTTGAGCAGCAACTCCATAAGTAGCTCCTGATTGAATGGATTCAGTTGTGCTTGTACCTATCACCTTAGGAGGAACTTTTAGCTCTATAGTTCCCAAAGCAGCAGCTTTTGTAAATAACGCTTTTAGACCTAGTTCTATACCGGGCAATATAACTCCTCCCATATAACGCCCCTGAGAAGAGACAATGTCATAAGTAGTAGCAGTACCAAAATCTACCACTATCGCCCTAGAGTGATAAATATCAAAAACACCAATGGAATTAGCAATCCTATCTGGTCCTATTTCTTTAACATTTGAGTAATTATCATCTATTTCAACACCAAAACTAGGGGAGAGTACCAAAGCTGCTCCACCAAAAATGACTCTATCTAATTCCTTTAAAGCAGTTGTAACCGAAGGGACAACTGAACTAATTGCTACTGCATCTATATCTGCAGATATTCTAAGACCTTCTAAAGCCATAAGTTGATTTAGAATAACTGCATATTCATCTGCTGTTCTATCTGCAACAGTAGAAATTCTCCAATGTTTGCGCAATCCATCTCTAGCAGAAGAATTACTTGGCTTGATGCTTGTAATTCTTCTATCAAATAAACCAATTACTGTTTGGCTATTGCCCACATCTATACAAAGAAGCATCAGTTTATTTGACTCTGTAAGTCAAGTCCTATATCCAAAGACGGAGCAGAATGAGTAAGGGATCCAATAGCTAAATAATCGACTCCTGTGGCTGCATAATCTTGAATTGAATCAAAACTTATTCCTCCCGAAACTTCTAATTTAACTTTATTGGAGTCGGTAAAATTCCTTACAATTTCAACTGCATTCTTAACTTGTTCTACGTTCATGTTATCTAACAAAATAAAATCGACACCTATTTCTACAGCTTGGCGAACTTGGTCCAAAGAATCACATTCAACTTCTATAGTTCGTCCCGGCCACATTTTTTTTGCCATAGAGAATGCTTGAGGTATAGTTATACCCCCAAGGTGGTTATCTTTCAACAGCACCGAATCTGACAAATTACCTCTGTGGTTGTATCCTCCACCAGCTCTTATGGCAGCTTTTTCCAATGCTCTAAGTCCGGGTAAAGTTTTCCTAGTATCTCTGATTCCAACATTGGGATTAACTTGAAAAGCTTGTTGAACAAACAAATGAGTAAGAGAAGCTATACCTGATAGATGACATAAAAAGTTCAAAGCAGTTCTTTCAGCAATCAAGATAGAGCTAAGACGACCTTGAAGGTGTGCTATGCAAGAACCTTTTTCCAACTTTTGTCCATCTACGATAATCAAATTGAGATCCAAAGTAGGATCTATTTGAACAATAGTTTCCATCATACAAAGAGTGCCAGCCAAAATACCTTCTTGTCTGGACACAAAGCTAGCTGTTGTTTCTACGTTGGGATCTATCAAAGAAGCAGTTAAATCTCCCATTGGGAGAAGATCTTCTTCCAATGAGGCTTGAACAATTTTTTTAACAGCAATCAAAGGGGGATTTAAACCTAAGGTCACAACTTTAGACAATAGTCTTTTTAACAAGCCTTAGTGGCATTTTTTAATTCTTTGACTCCTCCAAACCTCAATTTTTAATTAAATAAAATTTTAATCGTCTTGGTAAATCAAGACACTTTTATAATACGACATCTCCATGAATCATCTTTTTGTTCTGGAAAATCTCTTCTCCAATGAGATCCCCTACTTTCTGTTCTGGTAAGTGAAAAAGAAACTAGAGTAGATGCCACAATAAGTAAATTTTCAAGCTCTTGTTCTTGATATTTTCCACTAGATAAGCTTTTTAAATGCTCTATCAAACAAGCTACATAGTTTAAACTTGTCTCGTCTCGCACAACCCCAGCTCCAATGGTCATTGCCTTTTGTAATATTTCTCTACGTGTACTAATTTTGGATAGGTTAGATAGGTCAATACCGAAAAATTGTTCCAATTGCTCAACAGAGAAATTAGACTTAGTTTTTATTACTGGAGCTTTAGTACACTTTTTTATATTGGTGTTAGATTCATTGTTTTCCTTTTCAGCTACTGGCTTTAAAGCCTCCATAGCTCCTTGGTAAGCAAAGTATTGTTTTCCCTCTTGGATAGCTTCTATGATTCTTGGAGCAAAAACCATGCCCTCTAACAAAGAATTAGAGCCTAAGCGATTTGCACCATGTACCCCCGTACATGCTGTTTCTCCTGCTGCCCAAAGACCTTCTAGACTGGTAGCCCCATCTAAATCTGTCAGTATACCTCCGCAAAGATAATGTGCAGCTGGAGCTACTGGAATAAACTCAACTTCAGGATCAAAGCCCAAAGATTTCAAAGAACTATACACTGTTGGAAATCTTTGGGCAAAATCTTTCAATACGGTTGTATCTAGCCATACATGGTTTGTTTTTTGTTCTGCCATACATCGAGCTATGGCTCTACTTACAACATCTCTAGACTGTAATTCATCAACAAAACGATTTCCGTGTGAATCTCTAAGTATAGCTCCATGTCCTCTCAAGGCCTCAGACAAAAGAGGTCGCGGCATTGAACTATGGTATAAAGCTGTTGGATGAAATTGCATAAATTCCATATCTGCTACTGCTACCCCAGCCCTTAGAGCCATAGCTATACCGTCGCCTGTGGCCTCTTTGGGATTAGTAGTTACAGAATAGAGCTGCCCAGCTCCTCCGGTAGCTAAAATTACATTTTGGGCTCTAACTTGTTTTATGTGACCTTGGGAGTCCAAAGCACTAATTCCCACACACTTATTGTTTTCAATGATGAGATCTATAGCTAAATATCCATTTAGCAATTCAATATCAGTTTGGGTAACTGCTTGCACTAATGCTCTTTCTATCTCAGCTCCTGTGGCTGCTCCACCTGCATGAAGAACTCTAGGAAAAGAATGTCCCCCTTCTTTAGCTAGCTGAAAAACTCCATCAGAACCTACATCAAATACTGCCCCTAAAGAAATTAGTTCTTTTACTCTAATAGGACCTTCATTGACTAATACACTCACAGCTACAGGATCGCACAATCCAGCTCCAACATTTATAGTATCTTCGAGGTGAAAATCTGTAGAATCTTGTTCTGAATCTATAACTGCTGCAACCCCACCTTGAGCCCATTTTGTAGCAGATTGTTCAAGTTCACCTTTGGTAAGAATTCCTATATTCATACCTGCAGCTGTCCCAGCTATTGCCGCAGAAAGACCAGCTACCCCACTACCTACAATTAGCAAATCAAACTCAGAAATCTTTTGATAATTCATTTAACTACTTGAAATTTTGAAAGTTCAATTAAATTAAAAGCCATCATAAAGCCTTCTTACTTGTTATTTTGTTATTTTCATCCACATGCACAATTAGAGGAACAAAATTTTCCAATTCATTATCTTCATAATCAGCATAAGAAACAATAATGATCTTATCCCCTGGTGATACTAAATGAGCAGCTGCTCCATTTATACATATTTGAGAATTAGCACCTGCTATTACATAGGTTTGGAGGCGAGCACCGTTATCTAAGTTGTATATTGAAACTTGTTCAAACTCCCTCAAGTCAGCTCGATCCATAAGATCTTTGTCTATTGTTATAGATCCGACATAATCTAAATCTGCTCCGGTAACAATAGCTCTATGTATTTTTGACTTCATCATTCGTCTTTTCAATGATCACCTAAGGGTTTCAGTAATTTTTATAACTCTAAATTATCAATAAGTCTGACTTGTCCTACTTTTGCAGCTAAAAGAATCCGATAGCCTGGTATTGCTTTATCAGCTATAGAAAAATCGGCTGGATTTATGATCTCTACATATTCCAAATTGATTAAATCTTTTTTTAGAAACTGTTTTACGAATGTTTTTATTGAATCTACATCTTCATTTCCAAGTTCTACCTCTTCACGTGCTTTTAGCATGGCTTGAAAAAGAAGTTGGGCTTGTAATTTAGCTTTTTGATCTAAGCCAATATTGCGACTTGATAAAGCTAATCCAGTTTCTTCACGTAAAGTCGGACATCTTATTATTTCGATAGATAAAAAAAGATCTTTTACCAAACGTTCCACAACTGCAAGTTGTTGAAAATCTTTTTCCCCAAAATATGCTTTATCAGGATTGATTATTCCAAATAACTTCGTGACAATAGTAGCAACACCTCTAAAATGTCCTGGACGGAATTTTCCTTCTAATATGTCATCCAGACCATCTACCAACACCCAAGTATTGTATTTATTAGGATACATGTCTTGTACTGATGGATAAAACAATACGTCACATCCAGCTTGTTGTGCTATTTTTTCATCAGCTATTTTGTTTCTTGGATAATTAGCTAAGTCAATTTGATCGTTAAATTGACTAGGATTTACAAAAATGCTCACAACAACTAAATCACATTGTTGAGAGGCTTGTTCTATTAAAGAAATATGACCTTGATGCAAAGAACCCATCGTTGGAACTAAGCCAATAGTTTTACCCATTTTCTTAGCTGATTTTAAATAATCTTTAATTTGTTGAGGTGCACAAAGAGTAATCATTAGATCTTTTTAATTATAGATTGCCAATCAAACGGACTGACCCCAAAGAAGCCTCAAGTAATTCAGAAGGCACTAATTCAGGAGCTATGTCGCTCAAAGGCTGGAGTACAAAACGCCTTTGCCACATTCTTGGATGAGGAACGACCAAATCTATTTCTTGAATATTTAGTTTATCAAAAAGCAAAATATCTACATCTAAGGTTCTAGGTCCCCACTTGATTTTACGCTCTCTCAAAGCTTCACGTTCAACTTGTTGACACTGATAAAGTAGTTGTTTTGGAGTAGCTGAGGTAAGAATTTGTACAACTAAATTCATATATGGACCTTGGTCTGGACCTCCTAGTGCTTCTGTCTCATAAACAGGAGAAATAGACACAACATCTGGGAAAAAAGCGACTCCTTGAGCTAAATATCTTTTCCGGTCACCTAGATTTGATCCCATAGATAAAAAAGCAGTTTTCAATTCCATCTTTTATAAAGAATTACTTTTTACTATTATAACCTGGACAGAATCCACATCGGAATTCATAAGTGGTCTGAGTTTTTTTAACTCAATAGATACAGAACTAATTCTAGGTATAGTCAATAAATCATCTACTATTTTCATAGCTAAAGTCTCAATTAAATTAAAACTATTACTTTGAACTAGTTTAGTTACCTTATCCGATACAAAAGAATAATCCACACTAAGATTGAGATCATCTTTGAGGGCTGCCTCTGAAAAATCTACCTCTAGATCAAGATTAATTTCGAAAGGTTGTTTGAAAGTTTTTTCAACTTCTAAAACTCCATGAATAGCTAAAACTTTTAATTTATTAATTTGGATACTAGTTTTCATTTTGAATTTATTGGGATACTAGAAACAACCATCCTACCTAAAGATCCCATTTGTTTTTGGACTAAACGTTCCATAATCATAATTGCTTGAGGAGGAGATTCTAATTTTCCAGACCAAAGTAAATAACCTGCGACTACCCCCATAATTTGATCATCAAGTTGCTCTTCATGAATCAAAACTCTTTCTCGTTGTTTTATCCAAGTATCAAGATAGCGATAGAGTTGGAGAAGTATTTTTTGAAGATGAGAAGGAGAAGATATAGGAAAACTAGCCCATCTAAGACCAACAGCTTCATAAGGCTCAAAATCATGAAGATTGGGGGCTAAAGAGACTACTCTGGTAAATCCGTTCTTCCTAAGCCATAACAGTTCTTCGTATCTTCTTACACTTCGGTGATTTGCTTCATAGCCTCCAGGCCTTTCACTCAAAGCCAAAGTATTTTTCATGACCCAAACAAAGTTCTTAGGAGCTATCCCTACTGACCATTTACTTTTCGCCAAAATTTTCCCCCACTAACTCTGCAGCTTGGCAGGTAGGTTCTACATCATGAACCCTTACCATTTGACAACCTTGAGCCATTGCCCAAGTAGCAGTAGCTAAAGAGGCTTCTAATCTTTGATTTACAGGAGCTGGCTGTCCATTTTGCAAAGGTGCAATCCTACCCAAGAACCCCTTTCGAGAAGTTCCTATTAAAACAGGATAAGGGCTTTGAACTAGTTTGGAAAGTTGATTCAAAAGAGTTAAATTATGTTGATCTGTTTTCCCAAAGCCAATTCCAGGGTCTATCCAAACTTCTTCAATTCCAATTTCTGAAGCTTTTTTAGCTCCTTGAATTAAAAATTCATAAACTTGATTTACCACATCTTCATAATGAGGATTTTGCTGCATACTTTGGGGAGTGCCTTGCATATGCATAACTACATATCCAGCTTTTTTTTCTGCTGCCACATAATCAAGACTTGCAGAAATATCATTTATCAAGCTAGCTCCTGCATCTATTGACTCTCGTGCTACATTAGGTTTTACTGTATCTATTGATACCCTTGTAAAATTACTAAGATATTTAATGACTGGAAGTACTCTTCGAAGTTCTTCGTCTTCAGAAACCACGTCAGCACCTGGTCGACTTGATTCTCCTCCAACGTCAATAATATTGGCTCCTTGTTTGATCATTTCTAAACCTTTGGCAATAGCTACGTTATGATCAAAAAAAAGACCTCCATCTGAGAAGGAGTCAGGAGTTACATTTAAAATTCCCATTACTAAAGGTTTACTCATTTACCAATATTACCTTAGACAACTAATTTATTAATTTCTATGCAAAAGATCCATTGCTTCTGCCCTTGTAGCTGCATTAGTGCGGAAAAGTCCTCGAACTGCAGAAGTTACAGTTATAGCTCCAGGTTTTTTTACTCCTCTAATAGACATACAAAGATGTTCTGCTGATATTACAACCATTACACCTTTGGTCTCCAATCCTTCTTGCATTGCATCTGCTAATTGGGTAGTAAGCCTTTCTTGAACTTGTGGACGTCTAGAAAATCCCTCCACCAAGCGAGCTAATTTAGATAAACCTACTATTCGACCTTCATCTCCAGGTAAATACGCTAAATTTACTTTCCCAATAAAAGGAACTAAATGATGCTCACACATGCTGCTAAAAGAAATATCCCTGATGAGAACCATTTCATCATGATTAGCTTCGAAACTTACCTTTAGATGTTGCTTAGGATCTTCAGATAAACCTGCAAAAACTTCTTCGTACATGGAAGCAACTCGACGCGGGGTATCGATTAAACCATTTCTTGTGGGATCTTCTCCTACTGCTAAAAGTAATTCTTTGATAGCAGCTTCTAGTCTTTGTTTGTCAACTCCCAATAGATCCTCTACTTTTGATTAGTCTTTATAACTACAGATGTAGGGTAAGTTACGATAATTCTCATCTATGTCTAACCCATAGCCAACTACAAATTCTGGGGGGATTCTAAAACCAACGTATTTCAAATCCAATTCACTACGTTGTAGACCTTCTTTTACCAAAAGAGCACATACTTCTAAACTCTTTGGATTCCTAGCAAGTAAATTGCGCAGTAGATAAGAAAGGGTTAATCCACTATCTACTATATCTTCTATTATCAATACATCTCTTTGGGTCAAATCAAGATCTAAATCTTTTACTATACGTACAACTCCACTAGTTTTAGTAGCACTTCCATAAGACGAAACAGCCATAAAATCAAATTCCAAAGGAAGCTGTATCTCTCTAGCTAAGTCGCTCATGAAGACAAAAGCACCTTTTAAAACACCAATAAGCAAAGGTCTTTTCCCTGAATAATCTTTAGTAATAGCTGTCCCAAGCTCACCTACTCTTTTGCGTAGAGTTTCTTCATCAACTATTACTCTGCCAAGGTTTTGTACTCCATCGGGAGAAAAAATACCTTTGGAAACAGCTAAGTCTAACCTATCTTGGTCCAAAATTACCCTCTAAGTTTCGTTCTAAAAACAAAGTCCCTTGGGAACGCCTTATCCGGACTCCGCCTTCTATCTCGGTAGCTCTTATTGACCCTTTAGCCACATTCATCACCCTTTCCACCGACGATGCGCTTGGTGGATATCCTTGTTCATTCTTCAACCATCTTCTCAAAGCCCTTCTTGCTAAAGCTGGTCTAGCAGTTGTCAATGCGTGAACGCTACTAGGATCTATTGTCTCAGAAAGATTATCCAATAGTTCAGATTCGTCTCTATAAAGTAAAGCTTGCCTTGCCAATAAAGGAACAATGTCTCTTTCTGCTACCTCAGACAACAGTCCTAAAACTTTATGCCTAATAAGATTTCTTTTAAATCTAGGATCAAGATTTGAAGGATCCATTACAACTTCTAAATCTAAATCTGAACAAATTTGGTGAGTATCGCTACGACGAAGTGAAAGTATTGGATGGCGAAAGCTATGACTCATTCCAGAAAGACCATCTATTCCTGTTCCTCTCAATAAATTCAAAAGTACTGTCTCAGCTTGATCATCTGCAGTATGTCCTGTAGCTACTTTCTTGGGTAAGACATTAAAACGAGCTTGTCTAGCTCGTGCTTCGATATTAGGGCCTGGGGCTACATAAACCTTTTCAGATCGAAATGTTGCTCCAAATCTTTTAGCTGCTTTAGCAACTATTTGAGCTTCTTGATCCCCTTCGCTTCTTATACCATGATCTACATGTATTACCTCTACTTGACAACCGTGAATCGTAGCTAAAACCATCAAAGCTAACGAATCAGGTCCTCCTGAAACAGCACAAGGCAAGAATTCACCAGGCGGAGGAAAATTACATTTTTCAACTAAAGTTTCGAATTTATTTAATAATTTATCAGGAAGCATCTTAGAAAGAACTAGTCGATCTTTCCGGGCAAAACTCTTTCTATCCAAGATTGAGGGTTTCTAATTTCTTCAATACTTGGCAACCATTGGGGATCTTTCCATAAAATATTTATCAAGTCATCGCCCCCAATTGATTCTATGGTTTCAATAAAGCGTTCTCCTTCAGCATATTGTTTCATCTTTGCTTCAAGACCTATCAATTGATAAAAAAACTTTACTATCCCATTAGAATTACGACGTTCATTTAAAACTTGAGCAAAATAAGAAGCCTGAGGAACCAAATCGGTGCCTGCTTTATTCATAATGATATCACCATGACCTTCTAACAAGCTCATTAGGCCCTGGAGCTGAGAAAGAGCTACTTTTTGTTCACTAGTTACAAAAAGTCCAATCAATCCTGATTCTGCCAAAGGATTTTTTCTAGCCATTATATCTTGAGCTGCTCTTTTGAGTGCTTCTAAAAAACGCTTCGGATCTGGTTCCATTGTAGAAATTGCCTGATCTAGAAGCGATTTGAAGTGAGCATTCATCCAAGGAATGGCAGTAAATTGAGCTCTATGGGTGGCTTCATGGATTGCAATCCATAAGCGAAATTGTTGTGATGGAAAATCAAATCTAGATTCTATCTCTAAGATATTAGGACCCACAAAATAAATAAGATCTTGGTTTTGAGGATTTTCTTCTTCTATAACCAATAGATCATATTGCCCTAATACCTTAGTGGACATAAAACCAAGAATTGCTCCTAGTTGAGCTCCTGTTACTACTTTACCCACAGGAGATAAAAAAGAAGAAGAAGTTATCTTAGAACCCAACTTGTCTAATAAAGGACTAAGTAGCCTTTTGAAAGAAGCAATATTAGAAACTACCCATGCTGAGCGGTCCACCACTAAAGCCCTAGGAGGACCATCAGAAATAAGTCCTGTTGCTTGTTCAACTAACTCTGCAGCTTTTACAATAACCTCATCAAATTCTCTTTGCACTACTTCTACAGAGTAAGAAGAGCCTTGGACTTGACGAGCAATTCTAATTGCTACTTTTTCAGCTACATCCCATGATATTGGACTACTCACTATTGTCTATCCCGTCTTTGTTGTCTATCATCGTTGAACCATCAGAGCTTGTAAAGTTATTTTTAAATTGCTCTGATGACAATGCTAACGAAATTCTATGAAGAAACACGTCAGGGACTTTGTCACGACACTTTGTCGCTAACATATGTCTAAGTTCTTCTTCGAAACCAAAAGCATCCAAACAAGGAGAGCAAGTATCTAGATGTTCTTTGATTGCTTGTCGTTTTGAATCTGTCAATTCTCCATCTAAAAAGTCATAAAGACGTTGCATTGTCTCTTGACAGCTTCTTTTTTCCCCATCATTTATCACTTTGAGCCGCCTCAACTGTTACTAGTCCATGGGATAACCCAAACTCTAATAACGCTTTTTGCAGTGCCTTTCTTCCACGATGTAGCCTACTCATTACAGTTCCTATAGGAACATCTATAATTTCTGATATTTCCTTATAAGAAAAACCTTCAATGTCAGCAAGCAAAACAGCGATGCGAAATTGTTCAGGCAATGATTCAACTGCTCTTTTTACATCTTCATCAGAAAAACGCTCAAGCACTTCTTCTTCTGCACTACGACCAAAACTACCCTGAGAAGAAGCTTCTCTTCCTGCAAGACGTTTATACAGATAAAGATCTTCTATATCTTCTACATCTGTAATTTCAGGACGACGTTTTTTAGAACGATAGGAGTTTATAAAAGTATTGGTAAGTATTTTATAAAGCCATGCCTTTAAATTTGTTCCTTGCTGAAATCCTCCATAGGCTCGATAAGCTTTTAAATATGTTTCTTGAACTAAATCTTCTGCTTCTGAGGGATTGCGAGTCATCCTTAAAGCTGCTGAATATAAGGAGCCCATATACTCCATTGCATCGCGGACAAAATTAGCTTGATCGGCCATAAGTCAAGACTACTCCCTTCAATCTTTATTGTTCTACCCCTAATACGTCAATAACTTTCAACTAGATCAGATAATTCAAAGAGCCCGAGAGGGGAATCGAACCCCTGACCTTTCGATTACGAATCAAATGCTCTACCATCTGAGCTACTCGGGCACACTAAAAGGTAGAAAACTCTTATTCTAGAATTAAATAAAAACATTTAGTCTAGACAAAGAAATTATCATTGCTTGAAGTTGAAGCTGCTCATTTGGATTTCGAATCATCCTTGAAGCTGTACTTTCAATAATAGTTATAGCTTCTCTACAATCATGAACTAATTGAGAACTAGAAACATCTTGTTTGTCTGATGCTAATGATAATAAAAACTTTTCTAGCCTCAATCTATACATTTCAATTAGCTGAGATAGCAACAAATAAATGATATCTCTTCTTAGCTTCTTTTGTTCGCGCTTGTGACGATCTTGTATCTGTTTAGTCTCGACTAACCTCTTATCTCCTAGTTCTTTAGCTTGTCGGCTTAAAAAGTCTAACTCCTTAGCTTGTTGTAGACCAAGAACTTTACTTGCTTGGTCTACAACTTCTAATATTGAATGACTATGTTCAACAATATTTGAGCTTGTGGGATTGTGTAATAAAAAAATCCACTTTTCATCTTGAAAGATAAGGTCAGGATTTAGTGCAAAAAGTTTTGCTTTTTCTAGATTTCCTCCAGCATATTTTGCTGCTTTTTCAGCTACTTGCTTTTCAATATTTTGTTCAATTAAATACTCAATTATATCTTTTTCGGAAATAACTGAAAAATTTATTCGCATACATCTACTAGCCACTGTGGCTAATTCTGGATTCAAAACCTCAGCAAGAATAATAAAAATCGTAGAGCTAGGAGGTTCCTCTATAGTTTTCAATAAAGCAGGAGCAGCTTTATCCACTAGGTGGAAGTCTTCTAAAACTAAAATTTGTTTTGAACTTTGCATAGGGGAGCGAAAAGCCAATCTAGAGATATGACGGGCTTGGTCTACAGAAATAAAGGCTCCATCTCGTTTTTGAATAATAAAATCAGGATGGCTTTGTCTTTCAATTTTTTGACACTCTAAGCAGAGACCACAGCCACCTTTAGAGCAAAATATGCTTGCAGCAAAAGCTTTGGCAGCTAAATGTTTGCCAGAACCAGGAGGTCCTAAGAATAGATAGGCATGAACTGGGTTTTTACTAGAAGACTTTAATGTTTCAACTGCCTCAGATTGCCCTATTATTTTCGACCATACATCCACTTTTTAAAATACCTAACTTATTGTTTTATTTGTGGTTTTGTTTCCATTGCTCATACGCATCCAAAACTCGTTGTTGAACTTGTTCTATTGTTCCAACTCCATCTATTTTTTTCCATCTATTTGGATCTTGTTCAGCCAAAATTGAATACCCTTGGATAACTTTGTGATGAAATTGGCTTTTTTCAGATTCAAATCTATCCGATCCAAAAGATTTTCTTTTTGTTGCGTCTTCAAAAGGAATGTCTAAAAAAATATTTAAATCTGGTTCAATAGATTTAGATGCCCAACTAGAGATCCAAGAAAGTTCTTCTATATCTAATCCTCTACCAAAACCTTGATAAGCTAAAAAAGAACCTGAAAACCTATCAGTTACTACTATTTTTCCCTCTTTTAAAGAAGGAAAAATAATTTCTGAAACGTGTTGAGCTCTAGAAGCTGCTAGTAGTAAGGCTTCAGCACGAGGATCTATTGTTAGACAAGATTCTAAAAGTATTTTCCTTATAATACTTCCTAGTTCGCAACCTCCAGGTTCTCTTGTCAATACTGCATCAAGTGTAGAAGACAAAAGGCGAGCTTGAGTAGATTTACCGCTAGCATCACCTCCTTCTATTGCTATAAAAACCACGTCTAACTCTTGATCTTAGTCTTAGATCTTTTTTTGGCCTTAGGTGGAGAAGCTGCATCCTTTAATCTCTTTTCAGCTAATAATTCTGCAGCACGTTGATTTGTCATGTCTTGTATAGTATCTCCTTTTCGAAAAGAGGCATTTATTTCTCCATCTGTTACATAGGGACCAAAACGTCCTTCTTTGACAACAATTTCTTTATCTCCCGAAGGATCTTTACCAAGATTCTTCAAAGGCTCGGCTGATTTTCTAGCCCGGGTTTTTTTAGGTTGAGAAAAAATCTCAATAGCTTGATCTAAATCTATGGTCAAAAGTTCATCTTCAGAATTCAAACTTCTAGTGTCATTAGCTTTTTTTATATAAGGACCAAAGCGCCCATTGGAAGCAATAATTTCTTTATTATCGTTTGGATCTATACCCAAAGAACGAGGAAGCGTCAAAAGTTGTAGGGCTTGATCTAAATCTATTGACTCGACAGACATAGTCTTGAACAAAGAAGCAGTCTTATAGCCTGGGTCTCCTGTTTCACCTAATTGGACATAAGGACCATAACGTCCTGATTTGACAACCACATCTAGCCCTGTTTGTGGATCTTTTCCAAGCTCTTTGTCTCCTGTGGGAATAGATAGTAGCTCTAAAGCTTTATTTACATCTAATTCATCAGGACATAAATCTTCAGGTATAGCAGCTCTATCTTCTCCTCGTTGGATATAAGGACCGTAGCGACCAACTCTAATTAGTATTGGAACAGAATTCTCATCATTTCCAATTGGAATAGAATTTATCTCTCTAGCGTCTATTTCACCTAATTGAGTAGAGACCATCTCTTTCAATCCAGGGTCTGCATTGCCAAAATAAAAGCTATTCAACCATGGAATAGCTTGCTTTGTTCCACTTGCAATATCATCTAGGTCATCTTCCATGGTGGCTGTAAAACTATAGTCGACTAATTTAGAAAAATAATCTTCTAAAAGATTGATGACTGCAAAAGCAGTAAAAGATGGAACCAAAGCTGTTCCTTTTTTCCATACATAGCCTCTATTTTGGATAGTAGCAATAATTGAAGCATATGTAGAAGGTCTACCTACTCCTAAATCCTCTAAAGCTTTAACCAAAGAAGCTTCTGTGAAACGAGGTGGAGGTTGTGTATTATGAGAACGAGCCAAAACACAATCTTGTCCCAAAGTACAAGATAGTTTTTGTCCAACTTCTAGTTTTGGTAATCTAATTTCACTATCTTCTGACTCTGTGTTGGGATCGTCTACTCCTTCAACATAGGCTTTTAAAAATCCAAAAAATTCTAAAGTCTTACCACTGGTAACAAACTTTACTTCTTGTTTTTCTCCAGAAGAATTAGCAATTAGGCTTACCTGTAGACTGTGTCCTTTAGCATTTTTCATTTGAGAAGCTATAGTACGTTTCCAGATTAATTCATAAAGACGTGCCTCATCTAAACTAACTAAGTTGACTATTTCTTTTGGAGTACGAAAAGTTTCTCCTGCTGGCCTAATTGCTTCATGAGCTTCTTGGGCATTTTTTACTTTTTTATTATAAGTACGTGGTTTTTCTGGAATATATTCTGGGCCATAAAGCTGCTTTGCTTGAGAACGCGCTGCTTGTAAAGCTTGGTCAGATAAGTTGGTAGAATCTGTTCTCATATAGGTAATAAATCCATTTTCATATAAACGTTGAGCTATTTGCATAGTTCGTTGAGATGAAAAATGAAGTTTACGACCTGCTTCTTGTTGGAGGGTTGAAGTCATAAAAGGTGGATACGGAGAACGAGTAAATGGCTTTTCTTCTACTGAGGCAACCTCAAATATGGAATCTTGTAATCTAGAGGCCAAATCTTGAGCTTGTTCTTCATTCAACCAAACAACTTCTTGTGGGTTTTTCAATTCTCCAGTAGGTAAAAAATCTTTCCCAGTAGCTATACGTTTGGAATCTATTTCTACAGAATTAGCCTTAAAAGTTTGTCCTTGACTAGCCAAAGTTGCCTCTAAATCCCACCATTGCCCACTAGTAAAAGCCATCCGAGAGCGTTCTCTTTCTACTATAATGCGAGTAGCTACGCTTTGGACCCTTCCTGCTGAAAGCCCTGGCATTACTTTTTTCCAAAGCACAGGAGATACCTCATAGCCATAGAGTCGATCTAATATACGTCGAGCTTCTTGAGCATCTACAAGCTTTCTATCTAGGTCTCTAGAATTTCCAATTGCACTTTGAATAGCATTTTGAGTAATTTCATGAAAAACCATTCTTCTAACTGGTACTTTGGGAGATAGCACTTCCATCAGGTGCCAAGCAATTGATTCTCCTTCTCGGTCTTCGTCAGTTGCTAAAAAAACTTCACTTGCATCTTTCAACAAAGACTTTAGTTTTTTTACTTGAGGCATTTTTTCTTTAGGAATGATATAGAGAGGCTTAAAATCATCATCTACATTGACACCAAGTCGTGCCCAGGGCTCTCCCTTTACAGATACTGGAATATCGGCAGCATTTCGGGGAAGATCTCGTATGTGGCCAATGGATGATTCAACAGCAAAATCATTTCCCAAAAAACCAGCGATGGTTTTAGCCTTGGCTGGCGATTCAACTATAACTAATGGTCTGGACATATCCTACAAAAACTCCATGGGTAAAGGACGGGGCTAATAATGATAATAAAAAATTTATAACCACAAAAAGAGTTATAACTCTTCTTATTGGTAAAAACTAGATTATGCAAACAAACTTACAAACACGCCAACTTGGAAAGACTAACCTTCAAATTACCACTATAGGGCTTGGTGCTTGGGCAATTGGAGGCGGAGAGTGGGCTTTTGGATGGGGACCTCAAGATGACCAAGATTCAATAAAGACTATACATGAAGCTGTAAATAGGGGAATTAATTGGATAGATACAGCTGCTGTATATGGATTAGGTCATTCTGAAGAAGTAGTTGGAAAAGCTTTAAGGCAACTTCCAGCTGATAGTCGACCTTTCGTATTTAGTAAATGTGGTTTAGTTTGGGACTCAAATGATACCTTTTCTCAGCCTAAAAGAATCCTACGACCAGAGTCAATTCGAAATGAATGTGAACAATCCCTCAAAAGACTAGGGGTTGAACAAATAGATTTATACCAATTTCATTGGCCAGATGAGACCGGTACAGAAGTAGAAGACTCCTGGTCGACTATGTTGGAATTACAAAAAGAAGGAAAAGTAGCTCACGTAGGAGTTTCTAATTTTGATGTTGAACTGCTACAAAGATGTGAAAATATTGGTCATGTAGATTCTTTACAGCCTCCATTCTCTCTCCTTAATCGCTCTATAATAGATTCTGAGCTGCCTTGGTGCAAATCTCATTCTACTGGAATACTTTGTTATAGCCCTTTATCCTCGTCTATATTGACAGATAATTTTTCTCTAGAAAAAGTTTCTAAACTCTCACCTAAGGACTGGAGGAAACATTCTTCCAACTTTCAATCTCCTGAAGTAGAAAAAAATATTGCCCTTAGAGATTCTTTGAAACCTATTGCCCAAAAATACCAAACTACAGTTTCTTCAATAGCAATAGCATGGGTGCTTAGTTGGCAAGGAATAACTGGGGCAATAGTAGGTGCTCGCAAAGTAGAACAGATCCAAGATTGGATAGATAGTAGTTCTATTACTCTAGATCAAGATGATTTAAATAATATAAACCAAGCTCTTAGGACTACTAGAGCAGGACAAGGACCAATCGAGTCTAAATAGGTTTTTATTTTTTCAACCTTTCAGGTTTGGATAAAATAGCAACACCAATTACTGCTGCGATGGCAGAACCTACCAGTACAGCTGATTTGGCAGCTTGGCGTTCTAAAGGAATGCTGAGGGCCAAATCAGCCATCAAAAGAGAGACCGTAAAACCTATACCACTTAAAAAACCCAGCCCCAAAAGATGACTCCAACTAATTGCTTTTGGCAATTTTACTCTTCCCAGTTTGACTACTAACCAGGTCGATCCAACAACTCCTAAAGTTTTACCTATAACCAAGCCTCCAACAATGCCTAGGATAATTTCCATAGATGGATCTTTAAAAAACCTAGTTGTAAAAACTATGCCAGTGTTTGCAAAAGCAAACATGGGCATAACTAAAAAATTGACATAAGGTCTTATTAAATCTTCTGCTTTTTTATTTGCTTTAATAAGTTTTAGATAGGTTTGAAAACGTCCTGGACTGCCAACATTTGGTTTTTCAAGACCTATTGGTATCAATATCCCAATTACAAATCCGCAAAGGGCTGCCTGTATGCCTGAAAGCAAAAACAATATCCACAAAAGAGGAGCTAGTAAAATATACAAGTAATTACGTGTGGTAATTTTCTTACTCAAAATAATTACAAGAATCAATAAAAAACTAAAACCTAAATATTCAATATGTACAGATTTTGGATAAGCAATTGCTATCACAGCAGTTGACCCAATGTCATCGACAATAGCCAAAGTTAGTAGAAAAGAACGCAAATAAGAGGGTACCTTTTTACCAACTAAGCTCAAAATAGCAACAGCAAAAGCCACATCTGTAGCCATAGGAATCGCCCATCCTTGAGATGCTCTATGAGAATAAGTAATTCCTAAATAGAACAAGGAAGGAACAACCATGCCACCAATAGCTGCAACTACTGGCAGCAGACTTCTTCTAAAATGGCGCAATTCTCCAACAATAATTTCTTTTTTTATCTCCAGTCCAATCAAGAAGAAAAAAAAAGACATAAACCCCATGTTGATAACATCTTTATAGTCGAAATTTATGCTAAATAAATGACTAACAAAATTTAATTTAGTGGACCAAAATTCAAAATAAAAATGCCCAATAAAAGAATTAGTCCATACTAAAGCAATAAAAGTAGATAGCAGGAGAACCAGGGCTGAAAATAAATCGTTATGAAACAGTGAATGTTGTTTTTGTTTTGTAGGTTTATAAGTCATTTAGTAATTGAAAGATTACTAAATGACTTATAATTCAGAATCAAAATCTAATTTTTTTTCCAAAGGTTGGCAAAATACAATCATTTTGACAAAAGTTCCTTCAGATGAAGAATTGAATGACACTTCATCCATCAAGGCTTTTATAAGAGGAATACCTAATCCTCGTTCAAAGTTTAAACGCTCAGGATCTGTAACAGGTGGATGTTTGGGTAATGCTTCTATATCAAAGCCTTTTCCAAAATCTCTTATTGAGACTTCAAAATGATCTGGTTGTTCTGACCAAGCTATTTTTATCTTTTGATCACTGTGAATTGCTTTATGGGCTTCAATTGCATTTGTGCAAGCTTCTGATATAGCTAGTTTTAAGTCATTGACTTTTTGAGGATCAATTTCTCGCCTGCTTTGAGCTAGGTCAGAAATTAAAATACGAACTAAAGATACATATTCCATCTGAATTGGAATATCTAGTTGGACGTTAGTATTACCTAGCATTAAATCTAAAACAAATCTCGTTATTCACCGTTAGTAGCATCTTCAATAGAGTTATAAATGCTGAAAACCTTAGTTAGGCCTGTGATTTCAAAAACTTTTAATATCCTAGTTTGAGTACATACCAAGCTAAGATCTCCATCGTTGCTTCTAAGTCTTTTTAACCCACCAACTAAGACTCCCAAACCAGTTGAATCCAAAAATTCAACTTGTTCAAGGTCTACCACAATCTTGCGAGCACCTTCACTTACAAGCTCGACTAAACGCTCTCTCAATCTTGGAGCAGTATATACATCTACTTCGCCTTTAACAGATAAAACGGTATAACCATTTTGTTCTATTACATCCAGACCTAAATCCATCTGTTGATTTTCTCCTTATCTGAATTTTAGAAGTACAACTATTGATCCAATTTAGCTTTTTTTTAACATAAATATACTTTTTATAACTAAAACTTAATGCTAAATCCCAAGTATTTACGACTTTAGGCTAAACAAGATCAAAAGAGCTGCCTAAAACAAAGACAAGGCTACTAGATAGTAGGTATGCTCAGAAATAGATGGAGGCAGCCTTTTTTGACTTAGATAAAACAGTAATAGCAAAAGCATCTATAGTTGCTTTTGGACGTCCCTTCTACAAAGAGGGTCTGATATCTAAAACAACTGTCTTGCGAGCTCTTTATACTCAACTTATATTCATGCAATTGGGAGCTAGCGAACAAAAAATCGCCCGCATTCGAGAATCGGTATTAGCCCTGACCAAAGGGTGGGAGCAAAGCAAAGTTAAACAAATAGTCAAAGAAACTCTAACTGAAATAGTCGAGCCAATAATCTTTGAAGAAGCTTTAGAGTTGTTAGAACAACACCGACAAGCAGGAAGAAAGATATATATAGTATCTGCTTCTCCCCAAGAACTTGTAAATCCTTTAGGAGAATACCTAAAAGTAGATGGATCAATAGCAAGTAGAGCCAAAATTGACGACAAAGGTCATTATTTAGGATCTATGGAATTTTATGCTTATGGACCTTACAAAGCTCAAGCAATGCGAGAAATCGCAGAACGAGAAAACATAGACTTGAGTGCTTCTTATGCCTATTCTGACTCTTACACAGATCTCCCCTTGCTGGAAGCAGTAGGACACCCAGTAGTTGTAAACCCAGATAGAGTACTTCTAAGGTTGGCAAAAGAAAAGAACTGGGAAATTCGTAATTTCGTAAAACCAGTAAGGCTTAGTCAAAGATCTAAACCAGTACATAAAAATCCCTTAGCTATATTGATTTTGGCTCTAGCTGGTTTGGGCACAGCTATACTAATAGCGAGCAAACCAGCTAGAAAAATGTTAACTAAAAAAAGACGATACTAACCTATCCAGCTTTTTTGATCTTCTTTGCAGCTACTGCGCCTAATGCTAATAAAATAATTAAAAATAATAGTTTCTTCATAACTTCAACTCTAGCGTGCATTTAACCAACTAGCATTTAATTTGGAGGTGTCTGAATGCCTGGTGGGTTCCTCCGCCTTCAAAGCGGATGGGATGAGATTACTCATCCGGCGGGTTCGATTCCCGTCCACCTCCGCCAACTTAGGTATAAAGCTGGGAATCTTTATATGTCTTAGTAGATTTCAACACAACCTTAAACGTGCATATAAATATGTGAAATTATTTTTTAGAGGGGAAAGACCCAATATCATTGCGCCATTGTAAATCGCCATCAAAACTATCACTTATAGCCTGAGAAATAATCGCATTTGCCTCTTGTACTGTGTCAGCTTCAGCCGTTATCGCAACTGCTCTAGATGTTCCAACGGTTTGATAATGTTTAGGACCAGTTTCAATTGCTGAGGAAAAAAGAACGTTAGCGCCAATGGAATGTGCTACTTCGACATCTAGAGAAAATTTATGTCCAGTACTTGTTCCAAGAGCGTACTCAGGAGCTACAAGATATTTTACGATAGAGGTCTTATCTATAAGTTTTAAATCTCTTTCATGTAAACTTTGAGACTGCATTGCATGCATTATTTCAATCCAATCTGAATCCAAAAGGGCCATTATATTAATTCCTTCAGGATCTCCAAATCGAGCATTGAATTCAATTACACGCAGCCCCTCATCTGTAACAAAAAACCCAGCATTCAAACAGCCAGAAAAACTACGATTATCTTTGGCTAAAAAATCTATAACATCTTGTGTAATCTCACATGCTTGGTCATAGGTAGCTTTATTTAAAAATGGGAAAAGTCCTCCAGATAAAGCGCAAGATCCCATTCCTCCAGTTCCAGGTCCTTTATCTCCATCAAAACGATATGGATAATCATAAGTAGCTGGTGGAAAAACAACAGTTTTACCATCTGTCATGGCTTGTATAGTAAATTCTGGAGCATCAATTTTTTCTTCAATCAAAGCTATACCCCCGTGGCGACCAGAAATAATTATTTCTTTCGCATAATCTATTGCTGCAGCATTGTCATCTAAGTGGGGTCCTACTACTTTAACTCCTTTGCCACCAGATAGCCCTACCGGCTTTACTACAACAGTTCCTTTTTGTTCAGCTATACGATTGACTATTGCTTCTATTTCTCCCACAGTCTGGGCAACTCCAAATATGGGATTGGCTTTTGGAGCAATTCGATTAACTACTGAACGACAAAACATTTTGTTCCACTCAATTTCAGACCCAGCTCTCGTAGGTCCAACCGTTGGAATTCCTACTGAGCGTAATTGATCCACCACTCCTGCTTCTAAAGGATCATCACTACTAACCATTGCAATATCTATTGAATGTTCAGTTGCAAAGCGAGCTATTTCTTTACCGTTGCGAACATCTCCTAGGTAATAAGCTCCCCCTGTTTGGGCACTAAGTCTACAAATAGTAGGATTAGCATGACCCATAAAACCATAAAGAGTAGAAGATTCAGACATCCGGGTCCCAAGTGCTGCCTCTCGCCCACCATGACCAACAATAAGACTTTTCATAATTCAATAGCGTAGTTTGGTCTTAGATACTTATTCCAACAAATTCTATAAATAAGATTTAAACTGAAAAAAAATATAATTAGATTATTTTTCAAAATGCCAATATTTATAGCTATAGCTACTATCCATCCTCTTAGATTTGGCTACAATCTCCTAAATTTAGCAAATAAGACCTTTAAAGAACCAATAAGTCAACTTATATGCTCTTAGCACTAATAAAGCTTTAGAGGAAAATAGAACTAAAAAAACACCCCCAAATTTTTAATTAAATAATTCAAGAGTGCATTTTAGCAATATCTAATACCGAACTAATAAAATCCAGTGGAGTTACAAGCTGCGATGTTCTAAAAGGAATTAATCCTTTTAGAACAGATTTAATAACTAATTTAGAAAAGATAATTTTTCGTCAAGTCAAACAAAGCCAATACTTAGTTATTGATTTGATTAAAAGCAGAATCTATTAAACGCTAAGTAAGTCTCGAGCTCCAGTATCACTAGAAGGATGGCGTAGTTTAGACATAGCTCTAGCTTCTATTTGTCTAATACGTTCTCGAGTAAGATTGAAATGTTCCCCAACTTCTTCTAATGTCCTTGGTTCACCTCTATCTAAACCAAATCTGAGACGTAATATTTCTCGCTCTCTTTCGTCTAAAGGTGCTAGCAAACGAGCAATTTCTTCAGGTAACATTGCAGTGGCAGCAACTTCAAATGGTGAATCCGCGCCACGGTCTTCAACAACATCTCCAAGCTCTGCATCGCCATCTTCTCGCAATGGTTCGGACAAAGACAAAGGTTCAGCTCTAAAACGCAAAGCCTCAATTAATTTATCTTCAGGCATCTCAACTTCTTCACCTAATTCAGCTAAAGTAGCAGGTCTGCCTAATTTAAGTTCTAATCTTGCTTGTGCTTTTTGAACCCTGGCTAAAGTATCTCCAGCATGTACTGGGAGACGAATAGTACGTCCAGTATTGGCAATACCTCTAGTGATAGCTTGGCGAATCCACCAAGTGGCATAAGTAGAAAACTTGAACCCTTTGCGCCAATCGAATTTTTCGACAGCATGCATAAGACCTAGGTTCCCTTCTTGAATTAAATCTAATAAAGGAAGTCCCGAGGCTTGATATTTTTTGGCTATTGAAACTACTAAACGCAAGTTAGACTGAACAAAAGAACGTTCAGCTGTTTCTCCAGCCCTAATGGCTCTCTTGAGTTCTCTTTTACGAGGTGCAGATAGCTCTGCTTCTTTTTGATCTAACTCTTCTCGGGCAAGAGCACCTTTTTCTATCGCTTGTGCTAGACGAACTTCATCATCTTTTGTCAAAAGCGGGTAT
>JAJYPT010000123.1 GCA_021795135.1 Actinomycetes bacterium | reverse complement strand
TCTAACCTAGGCCCGAGCGGGGTTCTACAACGCAGAACTAAAGTCATGGGCTTTCCACCCCGACCCCATTTTGGTAAATGGATGAGACTGGCCAAAATGGCGATCTACAAAATCAAGACCCCCGTTTATTCCAGAGTTTCCTAAACCAAAAGTGGATATTTTAAAACTCATTACTACTCTCGTTTAATGTCTCTGTGAATAAAAAGATTGATCCCAGGATCGAAAAAGTATAACCTATATAACAAATCCCACAATAGCTATTAGTGTCTTTGATTATAAATGATCATTCTTGAATAATGGAAATACTATCTAATAAAATTGCTACTTTGGCATTATTGAAAGAAAATAAATATAAACAGGGCTTTTGTTCTTACTACTTAAAAACATTAGTTGTTGTTTCAATAATTCTTCAGCCAAATAACATCATAGTTGTAGCTATCAAAGCTCCAATAAAGAGAAAGACTTAAGATCAATATCACATATAAAAAAACAGATAGATAATTTACAAATTCTCATTTTCTAAAGGGGGCTGTATGGGAAAATGACAAGCAGCAAGATGACGTTTTCCAAATAGACGAAGAGGTGGCTCTACCTGTTCACATAACTCTTGTGCTCTTGGACAACGGGTGCGAAACCTACAGCCAGAAGGTGGATTTATAGCTGAGGGAAGTTCTCCTTTTATAGATATTTTTTCTTTAGAAAGCTCTAGTTTTGGATTTGGGATAGGAATAGTATTGATGAGGCCTGCAGTATATGGATGAGCAGCATGGGTATAGATGTCTTCAGAAGGGCCAATTTCTACCAATTTTCCCAAATACATAACTCCAATGGTGTCGGCTAAATATTTAACTACAGCCAAATCATGAGAAATAACTATATAGGTAAGCCCATGGGTAGCTTGCAAACGTTTCATAAGATTCAGAATTTGGGAACGAATAGAAACATCTAAAGCGCTAACAGGTTCATCAGCTACAATGAGCTTGGGATTTAGAGCAAGCGCTCTAGCTAGTCCAATCCTTTGTCGTTGGCCTCCAGAAAATTCATGGGGATAACGCTCTATAGCGTTAGGTGGCAACCCTACTTCTGTCAATAATTCAGCAACTCTTTGGCGTTGTTGTTTTTTATTTCCTATTTTTTGGATCGCAAGAGGTTCCCTCAATATTTCGCCAACTTTGGAACGAGGATCCAAAGAAGCATAAGGGTCTTGGAACATTAATTGTAAATCACGTCTTCTTTGTTTAAATTGTGCTCTTTTTAAACCGACTATATTTTCGCCCTCAACTTCTATATGACCAGAAGTAAGAGACTCTAATGCAACAATCAAACGACCAATAGTTGTTTTACCACACCCAGATTCTCCAACTAAACCAAAAGTTTCGCCTTTGATTACTTCAAAAGATACATCTGAAACTGCTTTGACTGTCCCAACACGTCGTTGTAAAACAGCACCAGAAGTTACAGGAAATTCTTTTACTAAGTTAGAAACTTTGATGAAGCTAACTTGTTCTTTCTCTGGGGAGGTAGATCTTTGAATAGGTTGGGGTAATAGATCTTTTGCTTTGTCTACTCCTCCAGAAGTTGGAAACCAGCATCTATAGATATGGCTTGGATTAGGACCAGCTAAAGGAGGTTCTTCTTGAAAGCACTTATCTTGTGCGTAATTGCATCTAGCAGCAAATCGACATCCTTGAGGCGGAGGACTAAGGCTAGGAGGAAGCCCAGGTATAGTATATAAATTTTGATTTTTGTTCTGATCCAATTGGGGTATTGAAGCCAATAAAGCTTGGCTGTAGGGATGATTTATATCCTCAAATAGATCTAAAGTACTACTTGCTTCTACAATCCTTCCTGCATACATAACCATTGTTCTATCAGCATGACCTGCAACTACTCCCATATCATGAGTAATAAGCAACACCGACATAGACAAACGAGATTTTAAATCTTGAATTAAATCTAAAATTTGAGCTTGAATAGTAACGTCTAAAGCAGTAGTTGGTTCATCAGCTATAAGCAATTTTGGCTCGCATGAAAGAGCCATCGCTATCATTACTCTTTGGCGCATACCACCAGAAAGCTGATGAGGATAATCACCAAGGCGTTCTTTGGGCCTAGATAATCCCACCAAACCCAAAACTTCCTCAGCACGCTTTAGGGCTTGGGCTTTATTGGCTCCTCGGTGTATCCGTACTGGTTCACCAACTTGTTCTCCAATTGTTTTGGTTGGATTCAACGAAGTCATAGGATCTTGAAAAATCATTCCAATTTCATTGCCTCGTATGCTTCTCATCTTGTTTTCTTCAAGATGAGTAAGATCTTTGCCATCTAACAATACAGAACCAGAAGTTATTTTTGCTCCTTGGGGAAGCAATCTTATAATAGATAGTGCAGTTATAGACTTTCCTGATCCAGACTCTCCCACCAAACCTACAGTTTCTCCAGGATTGATGTGAAAACTTACATCACCAACTGCATGAATATTTTCTCTACTAAGTTGAATATTGGTAGTAATATTTTTAACTTCAAGTAAAGGTTGTAATTGTTTAGGTTCTAATGCTTTAGACATAGAATCTTTTATGGGTAACACTTGTTGTATTGTTTCCTATCATCGACGTCGCAATCTAACCTCTAATGCATCCCTTAGAGCATCACCTAAAAAGTTAAAAGCTACCACAGTAAGTACTATTGCAAGTCCTGGTGGATAGATCAACCACCAATAATTAACATAAGTATATTGAACACCTGTAGACAACATGCCGCCCCAGTCAGTTGCAGGAGCAGGAAGGCCTAGTCCCAAAAAAGATAAGGCAGCTATAGTCAAGATGGCATCAGCTACTTGAAAAGTAGCATTAACTGCAATTGTTCCTACCGCATTAGGTGCAATGTGGCGAAATATTATACGCTTGCTACCTCCGCCCATCACTTTTACAGCTTGTACGTATTCACGAGTTCTAAGAGACAAAGTCTCTGCTCTGATTAAGCGAGCTGGCGCCAACCAAGCAACTAAAGCTACAACCAGTATTAGTTCTAGTCGATTTATCCTAACAATACTGGCTAAGAATAATAATAAAAAAAGCGGAGGAACAGCCAAAAGAGCATCTACTGTACGCATCATTAAAGTATCTAATAATCCGCCAAAAAAACCTGAAATAGCACCCCAAAGAACTCCAAATACTGTAGCCAACAAAGCAGCAAAAAGACCTATTTCTAAACTCGTTTGTCCACCTTGCATCAATCTACCTAATTCATCATAACCAAGTTCATCACATCCCAAAGGATGACTAGCACTTGGAGGAAGATTTACTCTACTTAGGTGAGTATGGGCATCAACGTGCCAAAATAAAGGTCCTACGAAACTAAATAGAACCATAAATATAACAATTACCAGTCCCACAACTGCTAGTCGGTTTTGTAAAAAAACCTCTAAAGACATCCGCCAAGTACTTCGTCCAGGTTCTATAGTAATTTCATTTTGTCCAGCTACCGAAGGCTCTACACTTATACGCCTCATTGTGTTCGACCCACGAAGAGTTTTAATTTAAAGATTTGAATTAGAATTTTTTTCATTTTGTGCCTTTGCCATAGCGAACTCTTGGATCCACTACTGCATATAAAATATCTGCTAAAAGCGATCCAACAACTGAAGCAATTCCTATCATTAGAGTAAAACCTAACAAAACAGGATAATCTTGTCCTATTGCAGCCGAAATAAATTCAAAGCCAACCCCTGGATAGTTAAAGACCGATTCAGTTATAAGTGCACCTTGAAAGATTGTAGGTAGACTCAAACCTATAAGGGTAATAATTGGAATTAAAGCATTTCTTAGAACGTGACCAAATAAAATTTGACGTGAATTTAGACCCTTTGCTTTTGCCGTTCGAACATAGTCTTGAGTAAGATTTTCCATCATTGAAGAACGCATATAACGACTAAATAAAGCAACAGTAATAAGAGCTATAGTAATAACTGGCAAAACCAATCCTGCAGGATTTGAGATTATTTGACCCAAAGTAGCTCCTTGGGGTGCTTCGGCGGGAAATAAATGAATATTTACTGCAAAATAAAGAATCAATAACAATCCTAACCAAAAAGCAGGCATTGAATAAAATATGAATGACCCAGCAGTAAAGAAGTAATCTGCAATAGTATTTCGACGAATAGATTGAAAGATTCCCAACGGTATGGCAATAATCAAAGCCAACAAATACGCAGTTCCCACAAGCAATATACTTTTAGGAACATATTGAGCCAATACAGTAGTAACTGGTTCATTGAGCTTGTAGGAAAAACCTAAATTTCCATGTAAAAGATGGTCTAGATAAACCATATATTGTATATAAATAGGCTTATTGAGTCCGTTTTGTTGATTAAATAAAGCTATAGATCTTGGAGTAGCACGTTGGCCTAGAACTGCCCTAGCTGGACCTCCTGGAAGTAAATGTAGTAATAAAAATACAAAAATTGTTACTAGAAATACAACTATGACTGCATGGGATAATCTTCGCAATAAATAACTAGTCAAAACCTACCACTTTCTTTCTTACTCAATGTGGCAACAAAAAATAGTTGCCACATTGAGTAAGCACTTCATTGATTATTTAGTAAAGTACCAGTTTTCAGGAGTTAGTTCACTCAAAGAACTTTGGGGCACAACTCCATGTAAAGTACCTTTTACCTCAGATAAAGGATTATTAGGAGTAGGAAGATACATAACTGGAAGGTTTTTTACTAAATAATTTGCATAAGTACCTAAAGCTGAACTGTGGTGGTGAGTTGCTTTTATATTGGCATCATTGGTGGGATTGGAAAAACTTCCCGAGTTTGATCCAGCTCCAGTAGCAAAAAGTTCACCCCCAGTTGGATAATAATCAGGAGCATAAACCCAACCTGCTCCCCAAAATTCCATCTGCCAATTAGGATTTGTAGGAGTTGCGTTTCCAATTACTGTTTGGAATGGAGCAGAAGTAAGAGCTATTTGAATCCCAACCTTTGAAGCAGTAGAACGCAAGGAATCCATTTCCTGTTTAGCCGAAGTTGATCCAGAAGCATATTGCAAACTAAAAGCAAGTTTTGTTCCAGCACTAATTCCTGGTCCACACTCTCCTGGGCCACTTCCTGGTTTTATACAAGTAGTAATTCCATTGGGAACAACTTTCCATCCATGTTTTACCAAAAGAGTCTTGGCACTAGAGACGCTATAGGGATACGGATTAGATTTTTCACCACTTGGAATAAAGGGGTTTTTCGGATTTATAGGTATTGGTCCATAAGTAGGACTAGCATCTCCTGCTAGGAAGGCTTTTATATAACCAGGTTGGTTGACTAGATGTTGGATAGCTTGACGTATGTAGAGCTGATTAAAAACAGGACCAATTGTGGGATTTTTAAAATTATAAGGAACATAAACAAATCCCCATTGTGGGATTGGATCAAAAACATAACCTTGAGATGAAAGGGTTGCTTTTTGAGTTATATCAGAACGTGGGATATAGCCAACA
>JAJYPT010000122.1 GCA_021795135.1 Actinomycetes bacterium | reverse complement strand
TTTGTCATCTCCTTGTAGATGTGCACTTGGAAAAGTTAAAAGTCTATTTGAATAAAAAGCCCTATTTGAATAAGTAATTAAAGATTCATGACGACTTCTATAATGCCAACGCAGACCAATTGTAACCAAAACACCAGATTGACAAAGATCAAGAACTGACTGAAACTCTTCTACCTCATCTGGTTGATACTGATCACTTTCATCATCTTGTCCTAAAGAATCAAAAAAAGACGTCGGCGGAAGTTGTTTTTGATCTCCAGCTATGATTAGTTGAGATCCTCTATATATGGCATTTATTGCATCAGAAGGTCTTACTTGGGATGATTCATCAAAAATTACAGTATCAAAACAAAAATTAGATTTTAAAAATTGGCTTACCGTTACTGGAATCATCATAAAACAAGGTTTGAGAGCTTTTACAACTTGTTCATTTTCTTCAAAAAAATCTCTAATAGGCTTATGTTTTCTCTTTTTTTCAGCCTCTTTTAGTATTGAACCCAAACGTCTATCACCAACACTGGGCCGTCTTTGATTGCAAGCCTTTATAACTTGAGAACTTCCATAGGCAAAGAGTTGTTTGTCTAGGTCTATAAACTCTTTACGAATAGCCTCTCGGTCTGGAGCTCTCAAAATCTGAAGACGTTCATCATTGCTGATTTGTAAATCAGTCCAGTATTCCAATATTGCTCGTTCAAGAACTAAAGGAACTTGATCAGAAGAAATTTTTTGCTGAATACAAAAATTAATTTGTTCTCCAAATCCAAGGGCATCTAAGTCCTTGCGTGCTTTTTCAAAAGAAAACCACTGCGCTACATCATCAATTGTTTGTTCAAATTGAGTCAATAAATTAGCACTTTGGCAAAAGCTAGAAGATATGACTTTTGATATTACATGGCGATAAGGCATTTCAAAATTAGCCAAAAACTCATCTTTTGCCAATTCCCATTTCTTTAGACAATTATCTATCTCAGCACTAGAAATATTGGAATTCAATAAATAAATACTTTGTTTTTCACTTATTGGTCCACCTAGTAGAGCGCGAAGTTGTTTTGCTAATTCAAAACTAGATATAAATAATTCCCAATTTGTATCTAAGCCTTTATAACTAGAACCCAACATAGACAAGTCACTATCTATGTCTGAATCTATGGCATTTCTAATTTGTTCTATAGCTTCTAGGTCAACTAAAGCTTTTTTTAGTTTTTCTAGACTAAGTGGAGTTTTAGTTATCTCTTCAAATTTTGTAAAAGCTTTACTAATTGACTCAATTGCTTTAACACTTTGTTGTTGCCAAGCTAAAAGATGCATAAACCAAAGTTTTTTTAGCCCCATTGATAGTTCTGCATTTATCAATAGGGCCGCTTCTTGCCATTGTGAAACCAATTTTTGAAGCTCATCAGCGTTATCCCAAAGCTCCAAAGATGGCTTAGATAAACTAAAACTTAGTTGTTCTTTGTCAAAATTATGTCCAGCTGATTCAATTACCTGTTTGGCAATATCAATAGCTTCTTTGACTTTAGAAAAATCGGTTTCTAGATCATTATAATATGATCCTAAAAGTGGTCCATATTCTTTAGCTGCTTTTTGAAATTGATGATAAGTCTCTTGTAAATTTTTAGCTTCTTTTAATTTGGGAACTACCTCTGAGCTAAAATGACGGCTACGAAGATGACTAACAATAGTTTTTTTGTCATCCCTATAAGAACCTCTCATCTTGCCAATACCTTGATAGAGGGTTTCAAAACGTAGGCAAAGACCTTCTAGATCCAAGGTCAAAACACTATCTTCAAAAACATCTTTCAAAGTCTCATATTGAATCCAATATCTCGTTATAAGATTATTTAGTATCTCATAAGCCTGTTCCACCCTAGACAAGACAGAAGAATCTAACCAATTAGTCAAAGGAATATTTTCACTCTTGCTAAGCCTGCCAAAAATTGCTAACTTTTCACAAACCTCTAATGACAGTCCTTGTTGTTTAGAACCAAATGCTTTTGATAAAGACTCCCCTATGGGAATCATTTGAGGAACTATTACACTACTAGTTTGGCAAAATTGTTGGAAATTTATAAAATCTGTTCTCGTATTAAAAGCCTGTGCTGTAATAGGAGGATCCAACTTAGCAAGTGAATCTATGTCTTGATTGAATAATTTAACTTCTTCTAAAGTAATTTTTTGCCAATTTTTGCCAATATAATTTTCAATTTCAGATACAAAAGATAAAAATTGTTGACTCAGTTGGTGAAGTTGATCTATTCGATCTCGATAAGAATCTAATTCTAAAGCATTGAGCCACAGAGGCGATATTTGATGGGGTTGTTCCAATAGAGCAGATAGTTGTTTCAACTCACCAACTGCATCTATATCTTTAGATTCAAATCCAAAACTAAAACAGCTCACCTCAACTATTTTTTTGAGCTTGTCCAAACTAGATTGGGCTTGATCTAGTTGACTTTGTAGGCGTTTTTTAATAGTTGAATCAAAATCGGCCCCAACTAATTTTCTCCACAAAAATTTACTTCCCGACTCTACTGGCTTCCAACTACGACTAATACGACGAGCCAGGTCTAAAATTAAAGAAAAATCTTCAGCAGATAAATCTAAATCGATACAGCTAGGAGGAAGACATTGGGCAATTTTGTCTAGTTGGATACTTCTGCCAATTACATCATAAAGGGATCTATCAAAAGGATGTCTTATCTCATTTAAAGCTATTGCATAACTAGAAAGTTCTTTGCGACGATGTTGTAAATTTGAAAGTTCAATTGCCCCTAGAGTCGTCTTTTCTTCATAGGTTCGTTTAATTGATTCACTAAGTTGTTTTGAAACCTGAGAACGAGGCATTTTCTGGTTATAAAGGTTCAAAACATAATCGCCTAGTCCAACTGAGTCCAATCTATTGGCCACAACATCTAAAGCTGCAGCTTTTTCTGAAACAAATAAAACACTTCGACCAGCTTTTATAAGCTCTGCAATAATGTTGGCAATAGTTTGACTTTTCCCAGTCCCAGGAGGTCCATCAATAATAAAGCTTTTTCCACGAGAAGCTGCTTCAATGCATTGCCTTTGACTTGCATCAGCATCTAATACAGTAGTATAAACTTCAGGTGGAGCTTTAGTATCTAGTTGATCTTCAGGTAAAGGATCAAAACCTAAATCAACTGCGTTTTCATGGCTTAGTCCCAAAGACATAGCCTGTATTAAGGGGTGTTGCATTATCAACTGTTGATTTTGGCGTAAATCTTGATAGATAACTTCTTTATGAAATGAAAATCTTGCAAGTACAACTTCTTTGGACAACTTCCAATTGAATTGGGTAGAAATTACAGCTTTAACTTGGTCAAAAACCGTTTCTAAATTGGATCCAGTATCAATATCTCCAAGAGTTTGTAATACTTGTGAAAACTCCATACCAAAAGAATTTTCAAGCGTCAGTCTAAGAGCGGGATTAAATACTGCTTCACCTTCTTCTTTTACAAGTTCAAAAGGCATGTGCTTAGATACTCTTTTTAGTCTTACTGGCACTAAAACTAAAGGGCTATCAACTAAAAGTTTTGTATCAGGATCTATCCAATGCAAAAAACCCATTCCTATATATAAAGTCCACAATCCTTTATCTAAAAAGTCTTGAGAGGATGCTCTAAATAGGTTCTTTAAAGATGCTTCAAGATCTACTAATTTGGTTTTAGATGTCAACAAAGATTTTTTTAACTCAGCTTTGCCTGATATCGTATCAACTGAGTTGGACATAGAAGGCTGGGGATCTAAAGAGATAGATTCAACACTATCTTGAGGTTTTGAGGATAAATCTTTTATATCTAGATCATCTGATTTATTTTCTGCATCATTTATTTCAAAAAACCAAGAGTTGTCTTTAGCGTTATAAAAATGATCCAAAATACTGGCGGGATCAGGAGAGAGGACCTCTAAAGTTGCTACTTTGAGGGGTTTAAAATATAAAAGATTATTAGAGCGAGTAAGGTTTAATAATTCATTTCCCCACGCTCGAACTTGTTGTAATACTTGCTTGTCTACCATTTCAACCTTGAGTTAGTATCTATTGAAAAGATTTTAGATCTATATCTATTCAAAATCTTGGATTTTGGCTAGTGCATTAAATCAATAAATACCTTCTAGACCAAATAGAAAAGTTTTCCATTGTACAAAAATCTTAATTATAGATGTAGCAGAAAAACAATAAAAGATACAATAGAACCATATCTTAGTGATTCAACGACTCAAATTAGAAATTTTTCACAACTTTGAATTTTACTTTATCTGAATTAATTTCAAAAGTTTGGCGTCTTGCAAAAAGGAAAACCTTTGAAAAATAATGCTGAGCAAAATAAATCAAACCTAAAAACTACAAAAGAATTTCCCAGTATTCATTTTTTAACTACTACTAAAACCTTGTTGTTTCTACTTACTCTTGCTCCAGGAGGTATAACAACTTGGCTTTCTTTTTTGTATCTAGGAGTTAGAATAAGAAGTTTTAGGTATATCTTGTGGTCAGTTTTTTATTTAATTTTTTTTATAGTATCCATACATCTAGCATCACATCCGCCTAATAGCCATTCACCACTGATTTTGAGTATTTTAGTAATTTGGATTATGGGTCCTATTCATATGTTCAAATATGGCTTTCGTTGGATAAATCTATATGGAGATTATGAACCTCAAAGCTCAATTAAATGGTATAGAAACTCTTCAAATCAAAGACCTAGAAAGTCTAATACCTCGATATCACCAAATTCTCCTGCTGTTACAAAAGACATACTGTCTCAAGATTCTTCAGATTCAATACCTACCAATCCCCTACCTGTCTCAAATCAATCTATAAAAAACAACCAGGAAATCTCATCCCAAAAAGAAACTACTCTTAGTTTGGGTTCGCAAAATTCCCCCCAAAACTCAAAACATAAAGAGTTGTTAAATGAACCTTTTTTCCCAAGTTCTTTAAAGAAAAAACTTCCTCCTATCTCCCCAATACCTTCTATGGTCCAACCTGTATCAACTACTGTTCCTAGTAACAAGGTCAACGATAATTATTCTGATCCAAATAAAACTTCCAAAGATAAAAATCCACCCACTGTTCAATCTGTAGTTAGACAAAACAATGATTTAGACTTTGAGCAAAAAAACTTTCCCGTTTCTAATCAAGATATTATAGAAAGTTATTTTTCTCCAAGTGATTTTGTAAACTCCAACACTATAAATAATCTTTTATCTAATCCAAAATCCCCCACCAGCAACTATAAGAATCTATTCAAATCTCTAGCAAATAGTTCTACCTGGTCAAGAACTGACTTTGCTCAAGTTGTAGTTGAAAATGGTCTAGCAGCTAAAGATGCGATACAAAATTTAAATAAAATATCTATAGAATCTTTAGCCAAACCACTATGTATAGAAGATGTAGCCACTATCAAAATAGATGTAGCCGCAGCAATGGCTTTAGCTAATAATTATCCATAATCATCTATTGTAGACATAACAAAAAAGATCTCTCATACTTGGTTTTTTGACAGATCACTGGAATAAAT
>JAJYPT010000010.1 GCA_021795135.1 Actinomycetes bacterium | reverse complement strand
GAATATATTTTTGTAGCTATTGTCTTAGTTGTTGCAGGTCTACAAGCAAGAGGCACTTCATTAGTTAAATAAATTGGAGGACTAATGAATGACTTTATAGATGTTGTGGTGGTTGGATCTATAAATCAAGATTATCTCATAAAAACAAAATCTATACCTGGCCCTGGAGAAACAACTACGGGGGCAATTTTGGATTTACAGCCTGGGGGAAAAGGAGCTAACCAAGCTGTTGCCGCGGCTTCGTTGGGAGCAAGGGTGTCTATGATAGGAGCAGTTGGAGGTGATTTTATCGGTGATATGTTAATTGAATCATTGAATAAATCAAATATAGATACGACAAGGGTGAAAAAATTAAAGTCTTCTACCAGCGGATCTGCTTTTGTAACCATAACCCCCGATGGCGAGAATTCAATAATTGTTGCCTCTGGAGCAAACTGGGGTATTGAAATATCACACATTGAACAAGCTAAGCAAACAATAGCCTTGGCTAAAGTTTTACTGCTTCAGATGGAGCTACCTATATCTATAGTGGAATATGCAATAAGCCAAGCTGGAATAAATACTTTAGTCGTATTGAATTTAGCTCCTGCTGGAAAAATTAATCTAGAGACACTAAAGAGAGTAAATGTATTGGTTTTAAATGAACATGAAGCTTCTTTTTTGGCAAAAAAACCAATAAGCGATCTCCCAAGCGCCAAACAAGTTGGACAAAAGCTTTTGGATCTCGGAATGGAAAATATAATTATTACCCTGGGTCAATTAGGGGCTTTGATGCTAGGTGAAGAAAATTTATATGTACCTGCTCCTAGGGTCCAAGTACTAGATACAACAGGAGCAGGAGATTGTTTTGTAGGAGTTTTAGCTAGTCGTCTATCTCAAGGTGTTACTTTGTCTAAAGCATTACACCAAGCAACCAAAGCAGCAAGTTTGTCTGTCCAGATACTAGGTGCTCAGGCTTCTTTTCCAACCTTGGATCAAATTGATAACTAATTTATTTTCGGTATAACATAACAATTGGAAAGAAAACAATGAAACAACAAGGGATTTGGCATCCAAGACTTAGTGAAATTGTAGCCTCTTGCGGACATGGGGATTTATTGGTTGTAGCAGATGCAGGATTACCAATTCCCAAAGGAGTAGAAGTTGTAGATCTTATCTACAAAAGAGGAGCTCCTTCTGTGGATTCTGTGGTTGGGGTAATCTTGGAAGAGTTGGTAGTTGAATCTGTTGTTATGGCATTAGAATCAAAACTAGACCAGTTAAAAAATATCATTGAAAAAATATCTGAATTTCCTGTAGAAAAAATATCTCACGAAGATTTTAAAAAAATATCTAGTTCAGCTAAAGCAATTGTACGTACTGGAGAAGTTATTCCATTTGCCAATGTGATATTAAAAGCAGGAGTTAATTTTTAAAGACAAACGTTTTCTACCTATCTTTGTCTTTAGTGGTGGAATAAACTCTTCTTATTTTATAGATCGTTAATTTTATTGAAATATAGATGTAACAATTCTATTACATACTAGGTATAGTTTCAGAATCATCGCTATCTAAAGAGTTATATAACTCATATGAGGTTTAGAAAGCACAATTTTTTAGGAGTTTAATCTATGAGAAATTATGTTTTTCAACCAAAATTGATCGAAGTTGGCGACAAGTTGGAATCACAGTTTCATACCCATGATTCTATTAATATTTTCAATAATTAGTCCTACATAAGACAGAAGTTATTTCTTTCTTTATAGATTTTTTAATAGTATTTCTATAACTTTAATAAAAATATTATTAAAAAATATGGATTTATTTAGTTATCTTCTTTTTGTTAATTAAGAATTTCTATACATAAGATAATTCAATATTAGTTTTTATTAAAAAATATTTTTATTTACTATATTTACCATATATAAATAATAAATATAGTAAATAAAAGGACTAATTATAGGGTAATTATAAGAAATAAGAGAGGTTATTATGCAGGATACTCCGGATCATTTTTATCACAGCAAGCTAGACAAAGAAGATGAATACCAAGCCATTGAGAGATTGATAACTTCTTATCATCTATCTATAAATCAATTTGAGATAGAACATACTGTAGTTCCAGCTAATAGACTATTATTTCCAAAAATTAAACTGGAATAACTAATGGATAGTATATCTATAAAAGACAAACCAATTGTAGAAATGTCAATTACTGCTCTTAGAAAAGCTCTGAGATTAGGTGAATTGCATCCATTAGAAATTTATGAAGCTTACATGGATAAAATCTCTTTACTCAATCCTGTAATAAATGCTTATACCCACCTTTCTAATAAATTGGAAACCGATGATATTAGAGATTTGCCTCTTTCTAATATACCTATAGGTATCAAAGATATTTTTGACGTAAAAGGATATCCTACAACCGCAGGAAGTCAGTTTTTACACTATAACCCTTCTACAAATGCATCAGCTGTATCGGTTTTGACTCAAAACGGAGCTATGGTTCTCGGTAAAACTAATACGCATGAATTTGCGATGGGAACTACTACTATTAATCCTCACTTTGGCACTACAACAAATCCTTGGGATTCGAAAAGGATTGCAGGTGGATCCAGTGGAGGATCTGCAGCAGCTGTTGGAGCAAATATGGCTTTGGTTGGACTAGGTAGTGATACTGCTGGATCTACTAGAATACCTGCCGCATTTTGTGGCGTTATTGGATTGAAGCCAACCTATGATCAGATTTCTTGCCAAGGAATGATTCCTTTGAGCTGGTCTTTAGACCATGTTGGACTTTTGACTAGAACAGTCGAAGATATGCAACATGTCTATAGCGTGTTCGGCACAAAATCTTCGAAATCTTATTCGCTTACGCCTAAAACTTTACGTGTTGGAATTATTTGGGACAGTATTAGTCATTTATTAGATCCAGTAACAAATCGAGCGATGATTAATTTTGTGGAACAGATGCAGACATTGAATATAAAAACTGCATCTTATGAATTCCCTTTATGGGAAGAAACTATGACTTGTGGCTTTGTTATCTCTCGTATAGAAGCTGCTGCCTATCATCATAAATGGCTTGAAGAAATTCCTAATCAATATGGAGAAGACGTTCGAATATTGCTAAAAACTGCTCAAGGTTTGAGCGGAGTTGAATACGTTCAAGCCCAACGTATGAGGTCTATGGTGATTCAAAAATATGAACAAATTTTTGAATCAGTAGATTTTTTAATCACTCCTACAGTATCAGTTATAGCGCCTTTGATAACTGATCCTGTAGATAGAAGGGTTCTCACTCAATTTACCATGCCTTTTGATGTTGCTGGAATACCTGTTGTGTCAATTCCGGTTTGGGCGTCTGGTTCTAATCTCCCAGTTGGTATACAAATAGCAACAAAGTGGAACCATGAATTGTCTTTATTGAAATTTGCTAGATCAATTGAAGAACAGTTAAAAAGTCAGTCTCAAAACTTTCCAATTTAATTTAGTTATACCTAAACAAAAAGTAGCAAAAACCATTACATTACAAGGAGTATTTAAATGACATTTGAAAGCCCTAATTTAACAGATTTAGTTAATATATCTAACAAATATGCTTTAGAACTTGATGATAAAGAATTAAGTATAATCCTGTCTTCTTTAGAGTCAACAGTTCAGGGGTATCAATTTCTGGATCAAATGCAAGAGGTACCTAATGTTGATGAAAGAGATCCTGGGTATCATCCCTCTCAGAGCGAAAATATACTAGGTGCTTGGAATTGGAAAAGTGAAATTTCTCAAACTTCAACAGGGATTCTTGCAGGTAAAAAAATTGCAATCAAAGACAACGTTGCTGTAGCAGGATTGCCTTTGAGTAACGGGAGTAAACTTCTTGCTGATTTTATCCCTTCAACTGATGCAACGGTTGTGCAAAAGATATTAGAAGCAGGTGGAACCATAATGGGAAAAGCTACTTGCGAAAATCTTTGTTTTTCGGGAGGTAGTCATACTAGCGATAGTGGAGCTGTGAAGAATCCTTATGATTTGACTCGTTCTGCTGGAGGATCTTCTAGTGGTAGTGCTGCTCTTGTAGCCAATGGGGAAGTTGACATGGCAATTGGAGGAGATCAAGGTGGATCTATTCGTATTCCCAGTAGTTGGTGTGGTATCTATGGATTGAAACCTACTTGGGGATTAGTTCCTTATACAGGGGCTTTTCCAATAGAGCCTACTTTGGATCATCTTGGTCCAATGGCACGGAATGTTGAGGATTTAGCCTTGCTTTTGGAGACAATTGTTTGCATTGATGGTCTGGATCCTCGTCAATCTAATACAAAGCAAAATCCTACTAGTTATTTGGAGGAATTAAATATCTCCATAGATGGATTACGTGTTGGGATTGTTGAACAAGGATTTGGTTGGCCTCAATCGGAATCTAGTGTAGACAATTTGGTGATGGAACAAATATTGAATTTACAAAGCTTTGGGGTAAATGTCGAAAAAATATCTATTCCTCTCCACAGAGATGCTATGGCTATTTGGAATGGAATTGGAATAGAAGGTGCATTATCTACAATGTTGTTAGGCAATGGTTACGGAGCAGGATGGAGAGGTTTGTATGATTCTGAATTGATGAAGTACTGGGGAGATAAATGGAGAGAGAATGCTTCACAGCTTCCTTATACTGTCAAACAACTTATTTTAATGGCTGAATACTTGCAATCTAATTATCGAGGTAAATACTATGCAATAGCCCAAAACCTTTCACGAGTTTTATCTAAAAGTTATGATGATTCCTTCAGATCTGTAGATATATTACTGATGCCTACATTGCCTATGACCCCAACACCTCTACCCAATTTGGAAACCTCTCTAGAAGAACTTTTTCAACTTTCATTTGCGATGCTAAATAATGTTGCCCCTTTTGACATTTCAGGACACCCTGCTATAAATATTCCAATTGGAATAATTGATGGTCTTCCTGTGGGTCTTATGGCGGTAGCACCTAAATTTTCTGAAAATCTTTTATTGCGCTTAGCAAGTGCTATCGAGCAAAACTTATTCAAGATGCCTTCTCCACTAGCCTCTAATCCAAGTTAGGGTTTTGATTTGATATTTAGATATTTTAATTCTATTTTGAATAATAATCCCAAGTAAAAACCATTGTGAAATTAAAGACTGTTGGAATAGATATTCAACATAGTTTGGATTATTTAGCTCGTTTTAGTCTGACAAGTTCTAAAGCTGGCGTAAGTCGCTTGCCTTGGACTTTAGAAGATGCCAAAGCAGTAGAATCACTAAAGGATGTATTGACAGAAATGGGGTTAAATGTTTCTGTAGATTCTGCTAATAATCTTTGGGGTGTTTGGGATGTAGGTGCTAATAAAAGTATAGTGATCGGCTCTCATAGAGACAGTGTTCCAAATGGGGGTACTCTAGATGGAGCATTAGGAGTAATGGGTGCTATTGAGGTAATCAGGCAATTGAAAGCTACTCACTATAAGCCCCATCATAATATTGAAGTAGTTGCTTGGAATGATGAAGAAGGAGCTAGGTTTGGAACAACTTTATTTGGAAGCAGAATATATACAGGAGCAGTTTCTCCTTCTTCTTTAGGTAATAAAAAAGATGGTCAATCTATATCAATTGATAAAGCAATCTCTAATGTTATGGGTTATGGTTTAGATGAGATGATTCCTTGTAATCTGTCTAGGATCCTTGCTTACATTGAACTACATATTGAACAAGGGCCAATTTTGGAATTAAATAATTGTCAAATTGGAGTTGTATCTAGGGTAAATGCTCAGTTTAGAAAACGTATTAGTGTTCACGGTGTGCGAGTTCATGGAGCTTATTCAGGATTTGATAGGATAGACCCTATCTTTGGATCTGCTCAAATATGGTCTTATTTGCAATCGCTTATTGAGCAGTCCAATGAGGATAGTTATTACCCTCAAGTTGTAGCCACTATTGGTCAAATAGATGTTGCATCTCACTTGATAAATGCAGTACCTCCAGATATTACTTGGTCGTTGGATATACGTAGTAATGAGGTAGCTCTGGCTCAGGAAGTGATTAGTGAGTTAGAATCATATATTGATAATTTGAGTAAAAAAGTTGGATTTTTAACAGAAATTGAAAAGATAGATGACCATGCAGTATTGGCTGGAGTTAGCGACGTCTCCCGACCAATAGTGTTTGATGCCCAACTACAAAACATAATTTGTCAAGCTGCTAAGGATAACCACTATTCATACCAGATTATGCCAAGCTGGGCTGGGCATGATGCAATGGCAATGGCACCACGAGTTCCAACTGCTATGATTTTTGTTCCCAGTCATAAAGGATTAAGTCATACTCCCGAAGAATGGACTGCTCCTGAAGAGTTGGCAAGAGGAGTCGACGTACTTAGAGATTCTGTTGTAAATACAGATGAGCAGTAATAGTGGTTATGATATCTAGAGAGGTTTATCGAGAGTGACCAATAATCTTGTTCGGCCTGATAGTTTGTAATTGAAGAACTACGTGCAATTTACATTGATTTTCAGTTGCTCCCTATTTAGCAGGCTGATCTCCAATTGCTGAGCTTTTTGATTACTTCTTTCTGAGTTTGTATTTTTACTTTCATAATAAGTTATCCTCTTTATTTTATTTACAAGGCTCCGAATCAAATATAAGGTGGGCTTATATTATCTCTTAATAATTTTTTATTCATTACCATATTGACTAATAGCAAGATGTCAAATCTAATTAATACTCTGTTTATATTACAGATTTATGTTTGTAATATAAATGAAATATTATTTCTCTACGATTACAATATAAATAAAATTGCTTTACGATTTTTATCGTATAGAAATTTATTTTTTATTTTATTCCAATATTAATTAGGTAAAAATACTAATGGATGAAATAAAAAAGATAATAAAACCTAAAAATACTTTTAAAATATAAGTCTTTTAGAGATCCTTATCCTGGATTGATAGTAACTATAAATAGTTATTTTGGTAGTAATTTTATGGAATTGAAAGAGGTTTTGTGCTACTTACCCCAACTGAATTTGAGCGTCTAACGCTTTTTAGCGCTGCAGAACTAGCACGCAAACATAAAGCAAAAGGACTTAGATTGAATCATCCAGAAGCGGTTGCTTTGATTGTCGATGAGATACTTGAAGGCGCTCGGGAAGGACGTATGGTGGCTGATTTGATTGCATATGGATCAAAAATTTTGACACAAGATGATGTCTTGCCAGGCATTAGCTATTTGATTCCTATGTTGCAAGTTGAAGCTTCTTTTCCTGACGGAACTAAGCTTGTTACGATTCATGAACCTATTCGCCCAGGAAAAGAACCTAACGATCAAGATGCGATAATACCAGGTGAAATTATTACCGGTCCAGAGAATATTACCTTAAATAAAGATCGCCAATATGCAACAGTTCATGTTACAAATACAGGTGATCGTCCAATTCAAGTAGGTAGTCATTTCCATTTTTTCGAAGCCAATAAAGAACTTGAGTTTGATCGTAGTATGGGCTTTGGCATGCATCTTGATGTTCCTGCAGGTACTGCTGTTCGCTTTGAACCTGGTGATGAAAAGGAAGTAGCACTTGTAGCTTTTGGAGGTACGCGTGAGATTTTTGGATTAAATGGATTGACAAATGCTGCTCTTGATAATGAAGGACAACGTGAAAAGTCATTAAATCTTGCTCGTCAGAGTGGTTTTAGGGGAGCCCAGTAATGGTAGAGATAACAAGAAAAAACTACGCATCAATGTATGGTCCTACTACTGGAGATGCTATTCGTTTAGGCGACACTTCTCTTTTTGCAGAAATTGAATATGATTATGCAACACTAGGTGATGAATGCTTACATGGCGGAGGTAAAACTTTACGCGATGGTCTTGGTTTAAAAGGTAGCTGCAGCAGTGCTCAAGGTGCACTTGATATGTTAATTTCTAATGCTGCAGTTATTGATCCAGTTCTTGGAATAATCAAGGGTGATATTGGGATCAAGCAGGGTCGTATTGTAGCCATTGGAAAAGCTGGCAATCCTCAAATAATGGATGGAGTAAATCCTCTTTTAGTTTGCGGTCCTTCGACAACGGTTTTAGATGCAGAAGGATTGATAGCAACACCGGGTGGAATAGATGTTCATGTTCATTTTGATTCACCACAGTTATGCGAACATGCTATTTCTTCAGGCTTGACAACTTTAATTGGTGGGGGACTTGGACCTATTACTGTTGGAATTGATAGTGGAGGTGTTTGGAATGTTGGACGGATGCTTCAGGCTTCACAACATTGGCCACTCAACTTCGGCTTTCTTGGCAGGGGAACTTCAACAAAAGATAAAGTAGCACTACTTGATCAACTCAAAGGAGGTTGTCTTGGGTTAAAAATTCATGAAGATTGGGGTGCAATGCCAGAAGTCATTGATTCGTGTTTAACCCTTGCAGATGAATATGATTTTCAAGTGCAATTACATAGTGATACATTAAATGAATCTGGATTTCTCGAAGATACAATAGCTGCAATTAAAGATAGAACGATTCATATGTATCATACAGAAGGAGCAGGCGGGGGACATGCTCCTGATATTATTGCTGTTGCTGGACGAAGGAACTGCTTACCATCTTCGACTAACCCAACAAATCCTTATACAGTGAACACATTTGATGAACATATGGACATGATTATGGTGTGTCATCATTTGAATCCTTCTATTCCAGCAGATGTTGCATTTGCAGAGTCTCGTGTTCGTGCTCAATCCATAGCTGCTGAGGATGTTTTACATGATATGGGAGCTATCTCTATGATGGGCTCTGATAGTCAAGGAATGGGTCGAATCAACGAAGTAATTTGTCGTGTCTGGCAATTAGCTTCCAAAATGAAGGATCAGCGCGGCAGGCTTGAGTCGGAAAATACCTCACTTGGAGACAATGAGCGCATCAAACGCTATATTGCCAAATACACTATTAATGCTGCTCGTACATTTGGAATTGATCATACAGTTGGTTCCTTGGAACAAGGTAAACTTGCAGACGTTGTATTATGGAATCCCGCATTTTTTGGAATTAAGCCACAAGTTATTATAAAAGGAGGATTTATAGCGTGGGGAGCCATGGGCGATTCTGCTGCCTCATTGATGACTTGCGAACCCCTTGCTATGCGCCCCCAATGGGGAGCATTTGGTGATACTCCAAACTCATTGTCTGTAAATTTTGTTAACCATTTAGCTACAGAGTCTGGATTGGGTGATGAACTTGGTCTTACTCGACCATTGATAGCTGCTCGAGGCACCCGCAATATTTCAAAAAATAACATGTTGCATAATAATGCATGTCCAAATATTACTGTAAATCCTCAGACCTTTGACGTATTGGTGGATGGAGAGATTATAACTTGTGCTCCAGCTAGCCAAGTACCACTTAGTCGACGTTACCTATTGCGCTAAAACGTTAAACACTTTTCTATATTATGCAAGGGAATCATGGAAACTAACGAAGAGTATCTTAGCATCAATACTGATAATAAATCATTTCCTAGATCTGTACGAATTGGTATTGGTGGCCCGGTTGGTTCTGGAAAAACACGTCTTTTGGAACAGTTGATCCCGCGTCTTTTCGACAAAGGTGTCAATTTGGCTATAATTACAAATGATTTAGTTACCTCTGAAGATGCCGCACGAGTACGTCGTAGTGGATTGATAGATGCCTCTAGGGTAATTGGTATAGAAACTGGCGCTTGTCCACATACTGCGATTCGAGAGGATCCCACCCTCAACTTACAAGCTGCTGAGGATCTTGACCAACTTTATCCAGGACTTGAACTAGTACTCATAGAATCAGGAGGAGATAATTTAGCTTCATCATTTTCACTTGATCTAGTTGATTATTGGATATTTGTGATTGATGTTGCAGGAGGAGATGATATTCCTCGAAAGCGTGGTCCAGGGGTAATTTTGTGTGATTTATTGGTAATTAATAAAATTGATTTGGTCCCATATGTTGATGTGGATTTAAACATAATGGTCACAGAGGCTAACAAAGTTCGCAATGGCAGACCTGTTATGTTGAGTAATTGCGCAACAGGTGAAGGTGTAGATGTAATCGTAGATGTTGTTATCGATCAACTATCATTCGAGCGTAAATAAATGGTTGAAGTTAGTGTTACAAACCATGATTTATTGGAACAAATATATACAATTGACTCTAATAAATTACAGGTAGATTTAAATTTTGAACGTTCTCATTCTGGCAGTACATTTTTGTCTCGTCAATATGTAAGCTATCCATTTCATTTGGGACGGACATTGAATCATCTTACACCTACAGGAGCAACTGCTATATTGCAATCTTGTTCTGGAGGTTTATTTGAACATGAACGTATTGGAATCAAAATTCATGCTTGTTCTAACACAACGGCCCATATTGGTAATGCAGCGGCCACTATTGTTCATACTATGGGTAATGGTTATGCATTTTCTTCAGCCCACATTGAAGCTGAATCAGATGCTTACTTGGAATACATTCCAAATCTTACAATTTTATTTCCCGCTGCACGTTTGGTAAGCGAGATTGAAGTTGTTTTACACCCTGGTTCAATTGTAGTGATCAGCGATGGATATCTATCTCATGATCCTGATTTTTCTGACTCTGCATTTGGATTTTTAGACGTTAAATTGACCGTATATGATGAAAAAAGATCTCTCTTAGTGCGAGATCATTTCAATATTGAAGGCTGTATTTGGAATCGTAAACTAAGTGGTCTCTCGGGATCTTTTACTGCTCATGGAAATATCTTTGTACTTGCCAAAGACAACGATATAAAAAAATTAAAGTATCATCTTGATAATTTAATTACTCAAATATTCAATAGTTGTTTAAGAGTAGATATTGGAATAGGAATACTTCCTAACAGAGCTGGAATAGTTGTAAGAATTCTTTCTGATGGAAGTGCTTTGTTGCGTTATGTGCTGTCAGAGGTACTTAAAGTTTTGCATCAACAGATAGGTAATCAAATTGAAGTGGTCTTATCTAGCTAAACATTTCAAGCGTTTGAAGCTTTTTGATGATTTTGAATTTGATTGGTTTAGTATTTCTCTATTTGTAGAGAAAACAAGTTGGACTAAATATGTTGCGGAAGTAAAAAATATTTAGCTATGACTTATTCTATAAGCATATCTCCTGTTTGGATGATTACATCCTTGAGGCGATACCAGAAGGAGAGTTGTAAATGCATTATATTATTTTAGTTTTTGCATTTATCAATATTGATAAATAGATGCCTAATATTGCTAATTTATTAATTTGCTTACAGCAAGCTGATTCATTTTTCCCTAGTGGTGCAATGGCTTTTTCATGGGGTTTAGAATCTTTGGTCAAAGATAATATAGTTACAGATATTGATTCGTTTCAAGATTTTCTTGAGGCCCAGATTCTATATCGATGGTCTAGTTTTGACCGTGGGATTATTAGCATAGCCTTCAAAGCAGGTAATTCTATGGAGCAATTGGCTTCAATTAATTCCTTTGTTGAAGCAATGGCCTCTCCTCCTTTATTACAAGAAGGTTCGCGCAGGCTTGGTAGAGCTCTTGTTGAGGTGTATGTGAAATTAGGCTTAGAAGCTGCAAAACAAATACAATTGCATTTAGCCAGATCTTCCTCCTTTATACACCTAGCAGTAGTTCAAGGTTATTTGTGGCCCTCATTGGGAATGGATGAAAGTGAATGTCATGCAGTTTCTGCTCATACTGCATACACAAGTATTGTTAGCGCTGCTGTACGATTAGGAGTAATAGGTCATTTGGATGCCCAACGTTGTCTCAGTCGTATGCGCTATCTTTTGGAAAAGGTATTATTATCTCCGGTTCCAAACCTGAATGATCTTTCTTGTTCAACTTTGATGGTAGATATTGCTACTTTACGTCCCTATGAACAAGGTAGCCGATTTTTTGCAAATTGAGCTCCTATTCCACTCTATGAGTGTTATGACTTAGATCATATTTTTAACTGAATTGAGCATATCTTTCTTGAAAATTGCAAATATTGGTATGAGTGCTTTTATGAACTTATATCAAAAACTAGTTAAACTAATTACCAATTTAGTTTAGTCCTTTTGACCATTTTGTTGGCTTGATATAAAAAAAGTTATAATCTTCTAGCGCTTATTTTTGGTTATTTGGTCCATTGTTTGGATTTATAAAAATTCAACTAAGAAACCATTATATGGTACTGCTTAAACCGATTAAGTAACCAACCCAACTCTTGTTCTATATCTAAAGTTACGACACCATTTGAATTGGTCTGGACACTTGGGAAACAAACAGTTCATCTCCTCTATATTTTCATGAAACTTTGAATATATATATTGTTGGCATGACTTCTTTTGTAAGTTTTCCTCATGACTTATAAAAAAGTTGATCCTAATAATCCTGTAGTTCAATTTAATCACTACAGGATTATTAGGAATATTAAGCAAAAAAATAAATACATCAATTTAAATAAAACATTTTCAATGTGTTAACTATACCTTGATGAAAATTGAGATTGAAAAATAGCTTTGCTGTATTCGTTAGTTTATTTATTTTATGACCATTAATAACTATGGAGAAAATTGTTATGAGTAATAAAAACTCGCTATATAAAAGGATTTCATCCAATGAAATAGTTGAAGACTATTCTTTGAGATATGCTCCAAGAGCCTTTAGAAGGTGGTCTCCTGCAATGGTTGCTTCTGCTTCTTTGGGATCAATAGCAGCGCTATTTCCATTTGCAATATCTGCATCTTTGGTTAATCTAGTGGGTACTCAAAGTGCATTAATAGGTAACATTGTAGCGATGGTGTTATGCGTTATTGTAAGTATCCCTATTGCAAACGCAATAGCAAAGCATAATGTCGATATGGATCTTTTGACTCGAGGAGCAGGTTTTGGTTATATAGGATCTACCATAACATCTCTTATCTATGCAACATTTACAATTATTTATTTTGCTTTTGAGGGATCTATAGTTGCGCAAGGAATTACTGGAACTTTTGGTATTCCGTTACAGCTATCATATTTGATCTCAGCTTTGGCTGTAATACCAATGGTTATGTTTGGAATGACTTTTTTATCTAAATTACAAACATATACTTGGCCTATTTGGATAGTATTGCTGCTTTTACCTATATTTATAGTAGGTACATTAGGTCATTTTGGGACTGCACAATGGATATCTTTTAGCGGACTTAAAAAAGCAGGTGGACCACTTGTAGATGCAGCGGCTATTGGTTTGGTAGCTGGTGCCCTTATTTCTCTTCTTGTTCAAATTGGAGAACAAGCTGACTACTTGCGTTTTATGAAAAATGATGAAGATTGTAATGTAAAATCTAAGCGTTTTTGGACATTTATGTCTGGGCCAGGTTATGCGTTGTTTTTCGTAGTTTCTTTTACAGCTGGAACTTATCTAGCATCTTTTACATCCAGGCATATTGGCATAAATAGCAACGATCCATTTAGTAGCTTTCTATATGCATACAGTATTGTATTTCCTCACTGGCTAGGTGTAACGTTAGCATTTTTATTGATTGTTGTTGCTCAGGTAAAAATAAATGTAATCAATGCTTATTCTGGATCGTTGTCTTGGTCGAACTTTTTCTCTCGAATTTTGCATCATCACTACGGCAGATTTACTTGGTTGTTGATGCAAGTAGGTATTGGTTTATTGCTTATGGAATTGAACGTTTTTACCCAAATGGCTGCTCTTTTAGGATTTTACTCAAATGTTGCTGTCGCATGGATAGTAGCAGTATTTGCCGATATTGTAATAAATAGAAAATTACTTCATATTGGTCCATCATGGGTCGAATTTAGAAGAGGCTATATGCACAATATCAATCCAGTTGGTTTTGTAAGTATGGTCGTTGCTTCTGTGATTTCTATAGCTGCTTATTTTGGAGTATTAGGAAGTAGCATCCAGCCATATAGTCCTTTCTTATCGGGTGTAATTGCACTTTTGCTTGTACCAATAATTGCTATTGCCACCAAGGGTAAGTATTATCTCAAGCGCAGCTATGAAGACGATATTCACATAAACCCAGAGAGCGAAACACATATATGTGTTGTATGCAATAACGAATATGAAACTCCAGATACACTTGGATGTTCATTTTATGCTGGTTCTGTTTGTTCATTATGTTGCACTACAGAATCTAATTGTCATGATTCGTGCAAAGATAATATGGTTATTATTTATTCTAGAAGTTCTGTAATTGAAAAACAAAATTTAGTTAATAATATTGAAGGCTGAATCATCTTATAATTAACTAATCAAGTTTTACCAATCAGTTTTTGATCTAATTATGCTGATAACTAAAATAAATATTTTAGTTATCAGCATAATTTATCTTATCAATATCATTTTACTATCCATTGAATGGGTAGAGTATTTAATGAAAAATAGAAAACTATATTAGCTATTAAATAGGTTCTGAGAAAAAATATTTTGTAATTATTTTAGGTATTTTGGTAATTATTTTTTTACAAAAGGAGAATGTCATGCGACATGGGGATATTTCTAGCAGTAACGATAGTGTGGGTGTTGCAGTTGTTAACTATAAGATGCCACGTCTACATACCAAAGAAGAAGTTCTTGACAATGCTAGAAAAATTGGCGAGATGATAGTTGGAATGAAACAAGGTCTTCCTGGGATGGATCTGGTGGTTTTTCCAGAATATTCTACCCACGGAATTATGTATGACCCCAAAGAGATGTATGAAACTGCCTCAATTATTCCTGGTGATGAAACTCAAATTTTTTCAGACGCTTGTAAAAAAGCTAACGTATGGGCAGTGTTTTCCCTAACAGGGGAGCAACACGAAGAACATCCTAATAAAGCACCTTACAATACGCTTATATTAATGAATAATAAAGGTGAAATTGTTCAAAAATATCGCAAAATTATGCCTTGGACTCCAATTGAGGGATGGTATCCAGGTAATTGTACCTACGTATCTGAAGGACCAAAAGGTCTTAAAATTAGCCTCATAATTTGTGATGATGGAAATTACCCTGAAATTTGGAGAGATTGTGCCATGAGAGGGGCTGAGTTGATTGTTCGAAGCCAAGGCTATATGTATCCAGCTAAAGAACAGCAAATTCTTGTTTCCAAAGCTATGGCATTTATGAACAATGTATATGTAGCTGTTGCAAATGCTACTGGGTTTGACGGAGTCTATTCATATTTTGGTCATTCAGCCATTATAGGATTTGATGGTCGTACTCTTGGCGAATGCGGAGAAGAGGAAATGGGTATCCAATATGGGGAGCTTTCCATGTCGCTGATAAGGGATGCTCGTAAAAATGGACAATCTCAAAATCACTTATTCAAGTTGTTACATAGGGGCTATACAGGAATTATAAATTCTGGCGAAGGGGCTTTAGGCGTAGCGGAAAATCCTTTTGAATTTTATGGCAAATGGGTGGATGACCCCGAAGGTACTCGCAAAATGGTGGAATCATTTACTCGCTCAAGTGTAGGTAGCGAGGAATGTCCAATCGAAGGTATCCCGTATGAGCCTATTGAGCATCATTGAGACGGTCACCAAGAAGTGGGATGTTTTTGCGTCTTGTTTTTTGGTGAAAGGATTATAGATATGTCAAGCATTATGCAAGATTATCGAATTCAAACTGAACCCTTTTATAGACCCACCCATAATGAAATTGTTCTATATGAGCAGGCTTATAAGCATAGAATTCCGTTGATGATAAAAGGTCCCACTGGCTGTGGTAAAACTAGATTTATTGAATATATGGCCTGGAAATTAAATCTTCCATTAGTATCTTTGGCTTGTAATGAAGATATGTCTTCTTCAGATCTAGTTGGACGTTATCTATTTGATGCACAAGGTGTTACTTGGCATGATGGACCATTGACACTTGCTGTTCGTTATGGCGGTATTTGTTATTTGGATGAAGTAGTTGAAATGAGACAAGATACTACTGTAGTTATTCATCCATTAACCGATACTAGACGCATTCTACCTTTAGATAAAAAAGGAGAGATAGTTCATGCTCATCCTGATTTTCAGTTAGTTGTTTCATACAATCCTGGTTACCAAAGCCCAACTAAAGATATGAAACCTTCTACTCGACAACGCTTTGCTGCTTTTGAATTCGACTATCCTGATGCTGCAATAGAAGCAGAAATTATTTCTCATGAATCTTCGATACCTATAGAAATAGCAAACAATCTTGTTGAGATAGCTCACAAGTCTAGAAAATTAAAGCATCATGGCCTAGAAGAAGGAATTTCAACCCGTATGTTGATTTATGCTGGGATTCTTATTTCTTCTGGAATTGATCCACATACGAGTTGTGATATGAGTATGGTTCATGCTTTGACAGATGACCCAGATATAATTCTAGCGCTTCAAGGATTTGTTGATGCTTACTTTAAATCAAACTAGAAGTTATACGATATAAACATTTGAGGCATAGCAAATGTTTATATCGTACTAATAAAAAATTGACATGTCTAATCATAGACCTATTAAACTAAACTCTTATTATAAAGATTTTACTAGTCAAACTAGTGTAAATATTAGAGAATCTTTAATGCGCCCTCTAACCCTATTATCAAATGGACTGTTGGGGTTTGAACTTAAATTGCAGTTGTATGGGCAAGATAATTCAGATGAGTTGCCTATACGTCCAATATTGTCAGATACTCATTTATTTCTTCCCGATGCAGATTTATATACAAGTGATAGTGATGTCTATTTGCTCTATAGAGCAGCTATTGCCCATGCTGTGGCTCATTTACGGTATTCACCGCGCAAGTCATTTTCACGAACTTTAAAGCCTATGACTATTGCGGTTGTATCTGCCATAGAAGATGCTCGCGTCGAACGCCTTCTAATTCAAGATTATCCTGGGGTAATAGATTGGTTTATTGAATTTCATATAAAAGAAATATCTTGTTCTCAACTTAGTTTTTCTTCATTGATTTCTCGAATGAATTTGGCACTAATAGATAGCCAGTATCAAGATAATAGCTATTGGGTCAATAAAGCAAAAAATATGTTTGAAGCTCAAAAAGACCTCTCTAATTATAGTGCATTTCGTCGACTTGGTTCTATTTTGGCAAATGACATGGGACAGATGAGATTACCTTTTGATCCTCATTATTATGTTGTTTCTCCCTCATATAGAGATGATAATTCATTCCTTTGGGACTATGAGGATTTTGATACCTCCATATTAGACAAACATGAAATCCATGATAAAAATCTTGTGATTCAATCTCAACAATCACAAGATTTAAAAACAGAAATCTGTAATTACAATGTCATGGCAGAGGTAGAACTAGAACGTAAAAATTATCCAGAATGGGATAATCGATTGTTAATCAATAAAAATAACTGGTGTACGGTTATTGAAAAGTTATTTACCTGGACAGGTGAGTCGAATTTTGAGGCTAATTCGATGGATAGATCGATATTGTCGTTGTTGTCAGTATCAAGTTCAGATCGATCTCATCGTTTGAGAAGACAATGGGAAGGAGACGAACTTGATTTAAATGCTGCAATAGAAGGCATGATTAATCGACAACTAGGGTTAGATTTTGAACCCCGATTTTTTACTCGTATGAAAAATGAAAAACATTCATCAAGTATTTTAGTTTTGCTTGATATGTCTGAATCTACTAATGAACTAGTTGGTAATATGTCGCACTCAGTCCTTAGTGTTGAGAAAAAAGCAGCTCTTTTACTTGCACAGCTGGTAATTCATATTGGCGATAGGATTGCTATTCATGGCTTTTCGTCCAATACTCGTGCTGAGATTAACTATTATCGTTTACTTGAATTTGGGGAGCCACTTGATCCTGTTGTGATAAATAAGATTCAATCAGCAACAGCTCGTTATTCAACTCGTATGGGAGCAGCATTGCGTCATGCTTTTACCTGTTTGAGGCAAGAGTCAACTCAACATCGAGCTATTTTATTGATTAGTGATGGTGCACCATCTGATGTTGATGTTTTTTTCAATGATTATCTTATTGAAGATGCTCGAGTTGCTGTTGAAGAAGTCAGGAAATACAATACAAAAGTATATTGTATGGCAATAGATTCATTAGCTGATTCTTACATACGTACTATCTTTGGTTATGGCAATTATCGTATTGTTGATAATTTACAATCGCTGCCAAAATATTTGTTAGATATCTATGACTATCTTAAGATGAAATGAGTTTTTAATTTAAAGATTTAATTAGATTCAATAGTAAAAAAGATTTAGATTAATAAGAATTTTTTAAAAAAGATTAATTGAAATTATTGTGATGATAAAAAGATATATTTGATGATAAAAAGATATATTTATCGGCAAACGGCAAAGTTGATACCAAATTTATTGATTTAAAAAATTGAAATAGCTTTTTAAGAATGCTGTATAAAAATACAAACAGCTACCACTTTAGCAATATCTAGGCTCGAATATAATTGGGTCTATATTTAAATTATAGGAAGCGCTAATAGTTGAGTTATGCTTTAGAAATTTTTAAAAATTAAAAGAGCCTATTATTTTAGAAGGGAAGACTAAGTGAATACTGATAGTTTGCCATTAGTTTCAGTTATATCACTTGGTGGAACTATAGCGTCAATTCCATCAAAACATAGGGGAGCTTTACCGACTTTAAATGCAAAGGAACTAGTAGAAGCTATACCCAACATAGACAAAATAGCTCATATTGAAGTGACAGCCTTTAAACAAGTACCTTCTAGTGAACTTACAATTGAAGACATTGTGCAATTAGTACAAGAAGTTGACAAAAAGGTTAATCAAGGAGCAGTGGGTGTAGTAATTACTCAAGGGACCGATACCCTTGAGGAAACATCTTTTGTCTCAGATCTTATTCGAACACTAGGATCCCCTTTGGTCTTTACTGGCGCTATGCGTAATCCAACACTAATGGGCGCTGATGGATCTGCCAATCTTCTTGCAGCAATTCAGGTTGCTATGTCTCCTGCTTGTTGGGAATTGGGTACTCTTGTGGTACTAAATGATGATATTCATGCTGCTCGATTTGTACACAAGACTCATACAAGTAATCCGGCAACATTTGTGTCTTTTCCCGGTGGTCCATTGGGATTTTTGACTGAGGGTAGGGTAAGAATATTTTCTCAATCTATTCCACAAGCTCCTTTACCCATAGGACAAGGACCCATTCCTAAAGTAGGCCTTTTGAAAATTGGGATTGGAGGTGACGACGATTTGCTTGCTTTGATAAGTGAACTAAATTATCAAGGTTTGGTTGTTGAAAGTTTTGGAGGGGGTCATGTTCCAATGGCGATGGTTGAAGCATTGACCAACCTTGCCATTTCAATGCCAGTTGTATTATCTTCTCGTACAGGTAGAGGAGAAATACTTCGTTCTACCTATGGATTTCCCGGGTCAGAAGAGGATTTGCTTGATCGAGGGTTGATTAGTTCAGGTTGGCTTGATGGACTCAAATCCCGCATATTGTTGTCGATCCTTCTTTGGGGTGGAGCAAAACAGGATGAAATTTGTAATTATTTTGATAATTTTGGATCTAGATAGACAAGAAAAACAATATGGAGGATAGCTTTAGAATAACTTCTTTTTATTTTGTATCTAATAGGCTAATACGACGGGTTAAACATCATGAGTAAATCAAATATTGAACTACGTTCATACCTCAAAACTATTTGTGAAGATCTACTTGCTGAAATAAATGCTGATAGAACTACAATTCGGCTAGATATACCAAAATTATCAATAGGGGTAGATTTAGCTATTGCTGAAGCGGTAAAGATTGGCGTTAGTACCATTTCTAATGACTCTAGCCTTAATCAAAGAGATTTAGAAACCATTCGTTGGCTTGAAGAATACAGATGCCCACTTATTCAGTCTAATTTTACTGTTGCCCCATGGCCTCCTTCAGCTCTAATCGATCTTTATGGCGTAAAAGCCCAAATGCTCGGACCAATTATTATGGATCGTAACCTAATTGGATGGATATCTGTTCATAGCTTGACTGAACGGGCTTGGAGCTGTCGTGAGCAAAATCTATTACGTGATAGGGCCAACCAACTCACTGTTGTACTTGGTGAAGAATTCAGACAAGTCTTCATCTTTGATGACTAAAATGACTTGCAGTTTGAGAGAAAACTTTTATGGTGACAAAAAATATCAAATCAGAATCGTTAGAAAAAAATATTTCGAATTATTCCGATCGTAGACGTTATTTAGATGTAGTTGAAGAAGTCCTAAAAGCTATTGCTATTGGGAATATTCATGCTGGAGACCGTTTGCCCAATGAACGAGAGTTAGCAAGACGTTGTGAGGTTAGTAGGTCTTCTGCAAGAGAAGCCTTACTTGCCCTTGAGCTTAGTGGAATCATTGAAATACGACCTGGTTCTGGTTGTTTTTTGACTGGTATGGGACTACATAGCAATTCATTAATTTCTTCTTCCATCGATTCTTCTCCAAAAGAACTTCTCGAAGTTAGACAAATGATTGAACCTCAAGTTGCTGGCTTGTGTGCGATGCGAGCAAGTAAACAAGATATTGAGAATATAAAGAAAATGATCAATGATGCCGAAGAACAAAGTAATGACCCTCATTTTGAAAATATTGAACATTTTGTAGGACTTAATTTAGGGTTTCATCGAGAATTAGCTCGAAGTTGCGGCAATACTGCTCTTACTGGCATGATAAGCCATTTAGTCAATGCTAGGGAACACCCTCTTTGGCTTTTAATAGATGGAATTGTGGTGCGTAATCCACTTACTCGATCTCAACAAGTAGAAGAACACAGAATAATTTTAAACCATATAATATCTGGAGATAAAGATCTAGCGACTAATGCTATGACGGTACATCTCGGAGCATTAGCAAAGCGTATTTTCGGTGATAAATCTTCTCCACCTAAATTGAGCCATACTAGGCGTAGGTCAAGGTAGAGTTTATATTTCTATATAGACATAATTAGGTATAAGTTCCTATAGTCAAGTTTTTATAGAAGTAATTTATAAGGATTTATTTATAACAAGTTTTAGTATGAGAAAAGTTTTATAATTTCCATAATTGGTTAGACCACTTAGGATATGCAAAATTAATTTTTACGATACTTTAACGAAATTTTGAATCGTTATGTTGTATTTATGACTTTTATTAGATCAGGGTTTAGTCAAACAATCACTGTAATTGTTGTTTATTGTAAAGTTTCAAATAAATTAAATTACTTATCTACTTTGAATCTCATATGAGAGCCAAACATCATATGAGAACCTTTGTCAATTCTTGTCACATACCTTTAGGTATGCAATGACAACCGATTCAGAAATCCATGAATCAGAAAAAAGTCTTTATGTAGGCACAAAAGATAGTAATTTATCATTGCCTATTCCTAGTGAATTAGTAATAGAACCTATTTTAAATCCTCAAGTATCATCTAGGTTCAGATCCAGCAGGACACACCGTATAATTATGGGTTCTTTACTGCCATTGTTGACAATTGTTTTTTGGGAATTAGTAGAACTTACTGGAATTGTCTCACCTGCTTTGATCCCTGGTCCGTTGGCTGTTTTAAAAGCCATTGAAGCTTGGGCTGGTTTTGGTCCTTCGTCGGGTAGTTTATTTTTTAGTGGTCATTTAGTCTCTGACGTTTTTGCTACTTTGACACGTGTATTTGTTGGATTTCTATTTGCAAGTTTGTTTGGAGTATTTGTTGGCACAGCTGTTGGAATGCTGCGAACAGTAGATGAATTAATTACTCCAACTATTCGTATTCTTGGACCAGTTCCACCAATTACTTGGATACCTGTTGTCATTGTTGTCTTAGGTATAGGTGAAGTAACTAATTTTTTCTTAACTTTTCTTGGTGCTTTGTTTCCAGTTATAGCAGGCACTGCAATGGCTGTATCTGGAGTAGATAGAAATCTGCTTAGAGTAGGGCGCATGATGGGACGGAAAGGTTTTAGTCTCGTACGTTATGTAGTCTTACCTGCTTCATTACCTAATATAGTTGGGTCTTTGAGGATTGGTCTTAGCATTTCTTGGTTGATGGCAGTTACCTCAGAAATGCTTGCTGTTCATTCGGGCTTGGGCTATACACTTTGGAATGCTTATAACTATTTAGATTATCCAGCAGTATTTGCTTCTATGTTTATGATCGGCGTTTGTGGTTTGACTACAGATATCATTCTTAGATTTTTGACTAAAAAAGCACTTGAATGGCATTTAGAAACAGGTGTTCGTAGTTGAGATCTGTGAAGAGAATAAAACATAAAAGTACTATCAATATGAAACCCCCTAGACAAAGCTTTATTTCTCAAGTTTTTGATTTAGTATCTTCAAAAGAAACTCTTGAAATTTCTAATTTAAAGAGTTTTAAAGATCAAAGACTCTCTACGGCAATTTCTTCAAATTCAGATGTCATTTTGGAAGATGTAACAAAATATTATTTTCAGGATGGAAATTTAGTATATGCCCTTCAAGGTTGTTCTCTTGAAATCCATTCAGGTGAATTATTTTCCTTGCTGGGTCCTAGTGGAACAGGTAAAACCACTTTACTAGGTTTGGTGGCTGGATTTGAGCATCCTGATATGGGAGTGGTCAAAGTTGGACAAGACAAAATCGTAGAACCAGGTCCAGACAGAGCAATAGTATTTCAATCTCCAACCCTATTTCCGTGGCTTAGTGGGGTAGATAACGTAGCTGAAGCTTTGCGCTTTACTGGCCTTGGCCGTCTAGAGCGTAGAAAAATTGCTGTGGAGCAATTATCTGAAGTTGGTCTTGCTGATGCTGCAGCCCGTCGTCCTCATAAAATGTCAGGTGGAATGCAACAAAGAGTTGGAATTGCTAGAGCTTTGGTCATGCAACCAAGAGTTTTAATAATGGATGAACCTTTTGCAGCACTTGATTCTTATGTCCGTCAAGAAATGCAAGAACTTATTGTAAAGATTTGGTTGAGACACAAAATTACAACATTATTTGTAACTCATTCCATAGAAGAGGCTTTACTTATAAGTTCAAGGATTGGAATTATGTCGGGAGGCAAAGTAACTGAAATTTTTGAAATACCTTCCAAGTATCCAAGAGATCCAACAACTAATTCTTTTAATAATTTACGTCGTGAAATAGGTCGTTATATTGAAGCGGGGGTGAGGGCTGAGAGGAATAAATAGTTAAAATTACACACGCTATTTATTGATTTATATATAGAGCCATTATCAACTTCAATACAATTCTCAAATTAATAATTGGTTGAGAAAATCTATAGAAATCATTCATTATTGACAATTTCAAGTTAGAACACAGCCATATTTAAAATTTCCAAATATATGGAGCTTTAAAGAAAGAGATATAATAATGCGACTACATTATCGAGGCTTAATAGCAACACTAGCAACATGTGCT